>JAAXIW010000239.1:61844-73974 GCA_012270135.1 Brevundimonas sp.
ACGCCGGGCACGACATGTCGACGATGCGGCAGACCGCGCCCGCGCCGGCCATGCCCGCCGGTCACGACATGTCGACCATGCAGACCGCGCCCGCGCCGACCGCCGCCGGTCAGCCGGATCCGCACGCCGGACATGACATGTCGACGATGCGGCAGACCGCGCCCGCGCCGGCCATGCCGGCGGGCCACGACATGTCGACGATGGGCCAGACCACACCCGCGCAGAACATGCCGGCGGGTCACGACATGTCGACTATGCGGAGCGGCCAGCAGCCGGCCGCGGCGGGCCAGCCGGATCCCCACGTCGGACACGACATGTCGACGATGGGCCAGACCGCGCCGGCTCCGGCCATGCCGGCGGGTCACGACATGTCGACGACCATGCAGACCGGCCAGCAGCCGGCCGCCGCCGGCCAGCCGGATCCCCACGCGGGACACGACATGTCGACGATGGGCCAGACCGCGCCGGCGCCGGCCATGCCGGCGGGGCACGACATGTCGACCATGGGGCAGATGCCCCCGGGCCATGACATGTCGGCCATGGCGATGCCGCCCGACGTGCCGACCAGCGCGGACAACCCGGGACGCCCTCCGGAGATGCCTCTTCCGCCCGGGGCGACCAGCGGCCCCGCTCACGCCGCCGATGCCCTGTTCGACCCCGCGGAGATGGCGGCGGCGCGGGAGCAGTTGCGCGTCGAGAATGGCGACGTGCGGACAACGGCGGTGATCATCGATCAGCTCGAAGCGAGTTTCGGGGACGGCGAAGAAGGCTATGCCCTGGACGCCCAGGGCTGGACCGGCGGCGACATCAACCGCTTCTGGTGGAAGTCGGAAGTCGAGGGTGACTTCGACGGCGAGGTCGAGGAAGCCGAGATCCAGGCCCTCTACAGCCGGGCGTTCCGGCCCTTCTTCGACTTCCAGACGGGTCTTCGGCAGACCTACCGTCCGGAGGGCAACCGGACTGATCTGGTCGTGGGCGTCCAGGGCCTCGCGCCCTACTGGTTCGAGGTCGATGCGGCGGCCTTCCTCTCCAACAAGGGCGAACTCACGGCGAGAGCGGAGGCCGAATACGATCAGCGGATCACCAATCGCTGGATCGTGCAGCCCCGAGCCGAAGTCGTGCTGTCGGCTGAGGACATCCCCGAGCTTCGGATCGGATCCGGCCTGACGTCGCTCCAGATCGGGGCTCGGTTGCGGTACGAGTTCCGTAAGGAGTTCGCCCCCTATGTCGGCCTGGAATGGACCAAGAGCTTCGGCAACACGGCGGACTTCCTCGAAGCCGACGGGCAAAGCTCGGAAGACACGCGCCTCGTCGTCGGCATCCGGACGTGGTTCTAGCGAAGGTCGACGGCGGCGGGCCTCGTCTGACCCTTGGCCCCCCGATAGGCGGCCGTGATCGTCGCCGAGGCGCGGCGTCCGCGGTCTCGGCGGCCGGAAAGGGCGGGGAGGTCTCGGTGAGGCCGCGGCCCCTCTCGGCCGTGGTCATCGACCTCGACGACACCTTGATCTCGGCCTACCGCCGGCCGGATCTGGCGTGGCGGAGCGTCTGCTGGGCGATGCAAGCCGAGTTGGGCGGCCTTGGCCCGGACATCGCGGCGCAGGCGCTGGCGCGGGCCGGGCAGGCGTTCTGGCGTGACCCGACGTGGCATGAATTAGGTCGCGCCGACCCCCGTCACGCGCGGCGCCTCATCGCGACAGCGGCCTTCGAGTCCCTGCTTCGGAAAGGCCATCCCGCACCGGCTTCAGAAACGGTCTCGAGCCTCGCCGACGCCTTTAGCCGGCGCCGGGACGAGGAGATGCGGCTCGAGGCGGGGGCCGAGGCCCTGCTGCTCGACTTGCGCGACGCGGGCTATCGCCTCGCACTCCTCACCAACGGCGCCGGACCGTTGCAGCGCGCCAAGATCGAACGGTTCGGTCTCGAACCGTATTTCGATCACATTCAGATCGAGGGCGAAGTCGGCGTGGGAAAGCCCTTTCCCGACGCGTTCAGGCGTGCGTTCGCCGCCCTGGCCGTCGAGGCCCCCGAGGTCTGCGTGATCGGCGACAGCCTCGAATGGGACATCCGTCCGGCCAAGGCTCTGGGCTGTCGGACCGTGCTGTATGATCCGGAACGGGCCCTTGAGGCCGAACCCCGTCGCAGCGACGCCGACGTGGTGGTCAGGACCTTGACGGGCCTGGCGCGTTGTCTGCCTGCGCTTCACACTCAGCGTGAATGAAGGGTTCGGCGTGCGGGATACCGCCGCGTCGCTTTTAAGCCGCCCGCGATCGAGGTGCGCCAGATCGACGATCCGATCGCGCAAGAAAAACGCCGCGCGGCTCGCCGCGCGGCGTTCCCCACTTCGGTTTCGGCCCCTCAGGAGGCGGGAGGCCGCCTCCTCAGTGAACCATGAAACGGACGACGCCGTTCATCTGATGGCCGTCGGCGCCCTTCGCGGTCCAGGCGGCGGCGTAGGTGCCGGGCGCGAGGGCCGGAAGCGGGGCGCTGACGGTGACCGCGGGTGCAGCCTCCGCTGACAGGGCCACATCGACCGCCTGGTTCGACGGTCCGCCGGTCAGGCGAAGGGACGTCAGGACCATGGCGTGCGGGAAAGTCGCCGAGAAGGTGGTCGGGGCGGAGGACAGCATGGCGTTGTCCGCCGGAGTGGTCGCCACGCCATTGGCCGGCGCCTGCATGGCGGCGTGGTCCTGCGCCGACATGCCGGCATGCGACTGGCTCTGAGCCTGGGCGACCGACAGAGGAGCCAGCGCCGCGAGGGCGGCGAGAGTGGCGAAAATTGAACGGCTCATCGAAAACTCCTGGACTTCAAGCGAACTACTGTTTGGGCGGCATGGTCATGCCGTCCATCTTCGACATGTCATGGCCGGCCATCGGATCGGCAGGCGGCGGTGTCGGCTCTGGCGCGGGCGCGGGCGCGGGCCGAGGGGCCGGGCGGGACGCCGATGCCTTGGCAGGCGCGGCCGGGGTGGATGCCGCAGGGGCGGGCGTGGCGGCCTGCGGCGGCGTCGGCTCGGGGGTTGCGGCCGGCACGGCTTCCATCGGAGCCATCGCTGACGCGTCCGGTGCCGGCTCGGCGTCCACCGGTTGAGGCTCGGAGGCCGGCTGGCAAGCCCCCAGAGTGACCGCCGCGGCCGCGGCGAGGATCGGCAATCTCATGTGGCAAGCTCCTGATAAGAGGGCGACGGTCAGGTATTTCCCTCGACGCCTTCATACTGGTTTACGCGGGCGAGCGCCGCAGCCCTCGTCGTCCGGCCCTCATCCGCGTCATTTCGGAGCCGGCGGGACGTCGCCCGGACCGCCCAGGACGTCGAACAGCTTGCGACGGGCGCGCGCCACGCGCGTCTCCACCGTCTTGACGGTCACGCCGAGGATTTCGGCCGCCTCCGCCTGGCTGCGCCCCTCGATCGCGGTGAGCAGCAGCGGGGCCTTGAGATGCGGCGGCAAAAGGCTGATCGCCTCGTTCAGACGGGCGAGTCGGTCGCCAGCCTCCATCCGTTCATCCGCCGGCTCGTCGCCGTTCGCCACGGCCAAGGCTTCCGGCGATGCCAGATCGACGTCGCCCCGGATCAGGCGTCGGACGAACCGGCGGCGGCTCCAGTCCCGGCATTTGTTGAGCGCTATGGTCCGGATCCAGGCCTCGAAGGGCCGGGCCGGGTCATAGCGGCGGATATTGATCCAGGCCGCCGCATAGGTCTCCTGCAGCAGATCCCACGCATCCTGTTCGTCGCCGACATAGCGCCGGACGAAGCGGAACAGGGCCGTCTTGGTCTGCTGCATCAACGCGCCGAAGGCCGCCCGATCGCCGCCGGCGGCGCGCGCTGACAGGTTCGCTGGACTCTCCACCCGGAACGCTAGCCTTCGTCGGGCGCGAGAGCCGCCACGATGCGGTCGTCGAAGACCTCGGCCTGGGCAGGGGTCAGCACCGACCGCATCTCGAAGACGTGGGCTATCGTCTCCTTCTGAAGGGCGCCCATGGCGACGTGGAAATGGTCGACCGCGGCCTGAACCGGGGGACCGTCGCCGTCGCTCTGTTCGATCGCGCGCGCCAGCTCGAGGTTGGCCGCGCGGACATCGGCTTCGAGCGCGGGCCGACGCGCGGCGAACCGGGCCTCGACCGCCTCGATGCGCGTCAACTGGTCAGGCGACAGCTTGAGATCGTGGTGCACGATGTCGTGCAGGGACGGCGGCTCGCGCCGGCTCAGCACCCAGCTGGCGCTGATCCAGGTGCCCGCGCCGCTGGCGACGGCCGCCAGCACGGCCGTCAGGACGATCGCGCGCCAGCCGCGCATCACCGCCCGGTTTCCAGTCTCACCAGAGGCGACAGGCCCGCATCGACCGTGAAGATGGCCATCTCTCCCGGCGGGCTCGGCGCGGCGGCCGCGCCGACGCCGCCCGCCGTCAGACCGGTGGCGAGGGCCACGGCGACCGCGCCGAGACGGACCTGCGTGGCCAGTCGTTCGCCACGAAGCGTCTCGACCCGGCTCCAGACCAGCGGTTCGAGCCCGTCGAGCGACCGGCCGATGGGCGTCATCGCGGACTCGGCCAGAATGTCATCCAGTTTAAGCGACATCGAACACTCTCCTTGCGCCCCTACATCCTACTACGGCCAAGACCGTGACATCCCTCGGGCGAGGGGGCGGACCTCGCGCTGCGTAGATAGCAGAAGGGACAGGAGTGGAGAGGGTTTATGACATCACGCGGATTTTTCCCGGCATTGGGACTCGCGCTCGCCTTGTCGGTGAGCGCGCCCGCGATCGCGCACGAGGATCATGACGCCCCGGCGGTTCGCGGCCAGAGCGCCGCATCGACCGCCGAGGGGCCGCAATCGGACATGATGGCCATGCCCGGCATGGCGGCCGACATGGACCACGGGGCCATGATGGCGGACGAGGGTCCGAAACCCATGCCGCAGCGCCTGTACCGCTGGCTCGGCGCCATGCACCCGGCCGCGGTGCATTTTCCGATCGCCCTGTTCCTCGTCGCCGCCCTCCTCGAGATCGCCGCCCTGACCCTCCGGCGTCCGGTCCTGACCCAGGGCACGCGCGTCATCATCGCCTTGGCGGCCATCTCCGCGGTCGGCGCAGTGGCATTGGGCTGGTTCGCCATGGGGATGCCGGGACGGGACGACGCGACCCACGCCTCTCACAGATGGCTCGGCACTTCGATCGCCGCGCTGGGCCTCCTCAGCTGGTGGGCGAAGGAGCACTGGGTCCGCCGGCCGGGGCCCGGGCGCGAGAGAGTCTACATCGGCCTGTTGACGCTCACCGCCGTCGCCGTCGTGATCAACGGCCTCTTGGGCGGCATGCTGACCCACGGCGTGAGACATCTGATGTTCTGAAGGCCGCGCCGTCGTTCAACCTTCTCGTTTTTTCACCCACGCCCGTCCGACACACCTTTCGCGGCCGGCAAACAGGAGCCTCGCCCACGATGTTTCGTTCAACCTTCGCCGGACTGGCGGTCGCCGCTCTCCTCGCCACCGCCTCGCAGGCCCAGACCGCGGACGAACAACAGGTCCGCGCCGTGGTCACCGCCTACAAGACCGCCATCGAGCGGATGGATGTGTCGCAGACGCCGGCCCTGTTCTGGTCCGACTCCGAAATCTTCGAGAACGGCGGCGTGGAGGGATCGTTCGCCTACTATCTGGAGCACCATCTGGGTCCTGAGTTCGCCGATCTCGCTGGGTTCGACTTCCGCGACCACGACATGAAGATCGAGGTCGATGGCGATACGGCCTTCGTAAGCGAGACCTACACCTACCACATCACCTTCAAGGACGGCGCGCGAGCTCCCATAGAACGCCGCGGCGCCGCGACCAGCGTCCTGCGCAAGCGAGGTGACGAGTGGAGGTTCGACATCTATCATTCCTCGGCGCGGCCTTTCCGTCCGGCGGCCTGAGCGCGACCGCGACGGTCAGCGCCGTTTGCACATCGTTTTCTTGAGGTCTCATGGGATCCCACTCCATTCCACTCTCACGCCGCAGTCTCATCGCCATGGGAACGGGCGCCCTGGCGGTCGCGGCCTGCGCCCCGGTCGGTCGCGCGTCGAACGAGCTCGCCGTCTACAAGACGCCGACCTGCGCCTGTTGCACGGCCTGGGTGGATCACATGCGCGCCGCGGGCTTCGAGGCGCGGATCAGCGAGCTTCCCAGTCTCCGCTCGATCCGCAGCACCCAAGGCGTGCCCGAAGCCCTCGCGTCCTGTCACACCGCCCTGATCGGGGGCTATGTTCTGGAGGGCCATGTGCCGGCCGAGGACGTGAGACGGCTTCTGGCCGAGCGTCCCAAGGCCGTGGGCCTGGCGGTTCCGGCGATGCCCCTGGGGTCGCCGGGCATGGAGACGCCGGACGGCCAGCGCGAGCCCTATGAGACCCTGCTGATCCTCGAGGGCGGCGGCACACGCGTCTTCGCGCGTCACGGCTAGTCG
This sequence comes from Brevundimonas sp., assembly GCA_012270135.1. Taxonomy (GTDB): domain Bacteria; phylum Pseudomonadota; class Alphaproteobacteria; order Caulobacterales; family Caulobacteraceae; genus Brevundimonas. The sequence goes on from JAAXIW010000239.1 coordinate 68,264, forward strand.
GGTTCGTTCCATGAAGGTTCTCAGGCTGTCGACCCAGCTTCACAAATGGGTCGCCCTCGTGGTGGGGCTGCAGGTTCTGTTCTGGGTCGGCGGCGGTCTGGTCATGACCGTCATTCCGATCGAGACGGTGCGTAGCGAACATCGCGCGGCCGAACTCAAGCCGGCTCTGCTTGAGGTTGGAGCTCTTCCGACCCTCGCCGTCGTGGCCCGTCGCGCGGGCGTGGCCCCTGTCGAGGCGGAGCTGCGCACGACGCCGCGCGGACCCGCCTGGACTTTGAAACCGGCGGACGGAGAGCCCGTCGTCGTGTCCGCCGTCACGGGCCTTCCGTTCGGGCCGATGTCCGCTGGCGAGGCCTCGGCGTTCGCCCGGACGGGCTACAAGGGCGAGGCGAAGGTGTCCGACGCCGTGCTGCTGGCCACGGCGCCTCAGGAAACCGGCCGGACAGGACCGCTCTGGAGGGTCGATTTCGCCGACCGCGAGCAGACGACCTTCTACCTGTCGCCGGCAACCGGAGAGGTGGTGACGCGCCGTTCCGGCGTCTGGCGGTTCTACGACTTCTTCTGGCGGCTCCACATCATGGACTGGAAGACCGGCGAGAACTTCAACCACCCGCTGATCATCATCACGACCGTTCTCACCCTGAGCATCGTGATCACGGGGATCATCCTGCTCTGGATCCGTTTGGCGCGGGATCTGAAGGCGTTCAGGGCGTTCCGGCGGCCGGGCGGTCCTGGAAACTAGGGTGCAGAGGGCGCCCCTGATCCAGGCAGCGAAACGATAAACCTTGGTCAGGGACGGCACTTGGTGCCGCCGAGGGGCCAGGTCGTCGGTAATTGAATCGGGGTGAACCCTCAAATCTTAGACGATAAACCGATCCCAGGCGCCGTAATGCTCCTTGCTTCGGCGGCCGCGCGGAAGGCTCAGCACCATGACGGCCAAGCCGGTGAGCACTACGGAGATCGTAGAGATCAATCCGCTTTGCTCCATGATCCATGGGCTAAGCACCAGCCAGGTCGCCAGGACAATGTTCAGCAAGCGGAGGGGCCGCGCCACTTCCGCCATGGCAATGACGGAGGTTGTTACAATCAGGGCTCCGATCAGGTGATCGCTGTCAGCGAGAGGCGCCTCAGTCCCGACGGCCAGTCGCGAGAACATCAGCCAGACCCCAAGTGCCGCGCAGACCACCAGGGTCCATGGCGCATTGACGCCCCGCAGCGCCGAGGCGGCTGCGGCCGGAACTCCATCCCCGAACCCGGCCCGGCGATCAATCGTCCCGCCGGGCAGGGCGTCGCCGCGAAAGAAGGCGCGCCAGAAGGGCCGTCCTCGGCGGGTGTTCAGCACCATGAACTGTCCCATGGCGACCAGTTCGTCGAGGGAATAGGGGATCATGATCAGCATGGCGATGCCCGCCGCAATGCAGAGCGTGCAGTAGGTGCCAATGACGATAGGCTGGGCGATGATGAAATAGATGCTGACCACGCCGAGCGGAACGACGACGATACCGAACAACAAGACCATCCACGGCATGGTGCGCCACCGCGCCCGGCCGCCCATCGCCCCCATCAGAATCTCGATCATATAGGTGATGGTCCCGACCCCGCCGTCGGCAACCGGCCAGGCCTTGGACATGTCGGAGGTGATGACGCGCTCGGTTCCGTTGAGCGGCCCGGGAACATTGAAGAACGGCTCCCAAACCCCGTCGATATGGCCTAGCTGATAAGCGGTGAGAATCCTTGACAGCACGAGACCGACCAGGCCCAGGGCGATGATCGGAACGCGCTGGAGATAGGTCGAAGGACAATAGCTCCAGCCCGGCGGGGTGTCAGTCTCGTCCATCATCCCTTCCATGCTCATCCCCGGCATCATCGGGATCAGGATGGTCAAGGCCACCACCAGGGCGCCGACCAGCATGTCGTTGCTGTAGACCGCCGCGCTCGGCGTCCAGAACAGGATGGAGGCGCCGAGCAGCCAGATACCGATGACGGTGTTGGCCCATTGGGCCCAGCCGCCCCTCGGCGACATGGAGAACCCGGCGAAGACCATGATCAGGACGCCGCTGATCACGTCGTTCCAGCCGCTCAGGGCGTTGCGAAGGGCGGGCGCCCACAGATTCCGTTCCTCGGTGACCGTCAGGATGGCGGCCGAGAACTCGGTCTGGGTGAAGACGCCGAAGATTAACGGAACCGTCGCCAGCCACAGGCCCAACCCCATGGTCAGCCAATGCACCCACAGCATGTCGAAATGCATGCTGCGCATGGAGCGGGTGTGCTCGGCGAGCATCCGACTGTGTTCCGCCGGCTTCATGGCGTGGGCCCGCCCCGCCGCCGCCTCGACCTTGTCGTCAGCGACCCTGGCCGCGTTGAGCCTGTTGGCCTGATACCAAGCGAAGGGGTCGGCCTTCAGCCCGGCGACGATGGTCGGCAGGCTCTTGCGTAGGGTGTGTTTCGGAGACCAGCCCAGATGGGTCCGCGCCGCAGTCAGGTCGAGCTCATAGTGGTCTCCGGAGATGTCGACCATCCACGGCCGGATGAAACCATCCCCATCGAAGACGGCGCTTTCCGCCCAGGCTCCCGCCTTGGCGGCGGCCTTGGGAATGGAGAGCGTCTCCCATGCCTCGTCGTGGATCAGCCGACCGAGATCGCGCTGGATTTCGTCATAGGTCATCACGTCGGTCTCACCGAGCAGGACCGGAAAGTCCTCTGGCAGATCCGCGCGTCGATCGATCACCCGAGCGATGGCGGCCATCAGGTCATCAAGGTGCAGGGAGGGCTGGCCGGTGGCCAGACTGCCTGGATAGATCCGCGCGCTGGCCCGTTTCTCGTAAATGCGGGCGATTTGCTGGACCAGGAAGGCGGAGTGACCGCCGTCGTCATAGATACCGGCCGGCCGCAGGAAGACGGCGGGGATCTTGCCGCGCTTTTCGCGGATCAAGGCCTCGGTGAGAACCTTGGATTCGCGATAGGGCAGACTCGCGTCGAGCGGCGCGGTTTCGTCGATCGGCCGGCCCGGTTCCGTCGGCTGGTGCACCAGCATGGTGCTGGAGAAGACAAACTGTTCGACGTCGAAGGCCTGGAGGCCGTCCAGGAGGCGGCCGGTTCCGCGCACCGTCACCGCCTCGTAGCGCGGGTCGGGCTCGCCGCTGAGGTCGAAGAAGGCCGCCAGATGGATGACGGAAGCGATCTTGCGCCCGTATCCTGTTCGGACCCGGTCGAACGCCGCCTCGACGCTGGCGTCATCCGCCAGGTCGATGCAGACGCATTCGGCGCCGGCAGGGGGATGGGGCGGCAGGTCGCGATCGAAACCGATCACCCGGAAGCGTTTGGCCAGACGTTTGACCAGGGCCGAGCCGATGAAACCGCTCGAGCCGGTAACGATGACGACCGGCCGATCGCTGGCTGGAGCCGCCATCACCCGCGCCCCCGCAGACATTTGATCAGGGCGGCGATCGCGAGCAGCAGAGCGACGATCACCAGAAGGCTGACCAGCCCCATGCCGCCCATCATCCAGCCCATTCCGCTTTCATCCATCATCGCGCGTTCTCCTTGTTCAGGCCCGTCCGAAGACGGGCCCCCCGCGGGCCTCGGCGTCCGACTACTGCGGGCGCAGGGCGGTGACCTCATTGACCCCGTCGTGGATCGAGACGTCGAAAGCGACCCGGTCTCCGACCCTGGCGTCCGCCAGCACAGCGGCCTGGGCCGTGAAGGTCATGGCCATGGCCGGCCAGCCCACGTCCGGGATCGCGCCATGATCGATGGTGACGGTGCCGGCCGAGGCGTCGACAGCCGTGATCGTGCCTGTGCCGGCGCCGGTCTTGGCGTCCTGCCCCTCCGCCATCGGCATGCCGGACATATCCGGCGCCCCCGGCATGTCGGACGCGTTCGACGCCATGGGCATTTCAGAGGCGGGAGCCGGGTCGGCGGCCGGCGCGGTCTCGGATTGACCGCAGGCGCTTAAGCCGAGGGCGGCGGCGGACAGGATCAGGGCGTGGTTCATGGTGTTTCTCCTTGGATTTACGTCTTCGAGCGAGACCTGCGGCGTCGCAGCAGCAGATAGCCTGCGGGAATAACGAGCATGGACAGCAAAGGCGCCGTCAGCATGCCGCCGATGACGGGCGCGGCGATGCGGCTCATCACCTCCGAACCGGCCCCGTGGCCGATCAGGATCGGGAAAAGACCGGCCAGGATTACCGCCACGGTCATGGCCTTGGGCCGAACCCGCAGCAGGGCTCCTTCGCGGACAGCGGTCTCGACCTCGGCCGGTTCGGAGTTTGGACCCCGGTCGTTGAGCGCAGTCTTCAGATAGATCACCATCACCACGCCGAACTCGGCCGCCAGACCGGCCAGGGCGATAAAGCCGACCCCGGTCGCGACCGACTGGTGATAGCCCAGCAGATACAGCAGCCAGACCCCGCCGGTCAGGGCGAACGGCAGGGTGGCCATGATCAAGGCCGCCTCGTCGAACCGCCCGAAGGTCAGATACAGCAGCACGAAGATGATCAGCAGGGTGGCCGGGACCACGATCTTCAGCCGTTCGGCCGCGCGCGTCAGATATTCGAATTGCCCGGAATAGGCGATGCTCACCCCGGGACTTAGAGTTATCTTTTCGGCCACCGCCGACCGCAGGTCGCCGACGACCGAGGCCAAGTCACGGCCACGAACATCGATATAGACCCAGGTCGTGGGGCGGCCGTTCTCCGACTTCAGCATCGGCGGACCGTCCGTGACCTGAAGGTCAGCGACCGTGCCGAGGGTGATCTGCTGGCCCGAGGGCGTCAGCACCGGCAGGGTCTGGAGCTCCGACAGGCTGTCGCGGATCTCGCGCGGATAGCGGACACTGATCGGATAGCGGGCCAGCCCCTCGACCGTCTGGCCGATGGTTTCGCCGCCGACCGCCCCCGCGACGATGCTCTGGACATCCGCGATATTGAGACCGTAGCGGCTGGCCGCCTGTCGATCGATGTCGATATCGATATAGCGCCCGCCCGTCAGCCGTTCGGCCAGGGCCGAGCTGACGCCGGGCACGGTCCTGGCCACCGCCTCGACCTCGGCGGCGATCCGGTCGATGGCCTGGAGGTCGGCGCCGGAGACCTTGACCCCGATCGGGCTTTTGATCCCGGTGGCCAGCATGTCGATGCGGTTGCGGATCGGCGGCACCCAGATATTGGCCAGACCGGGGACGCGTACCGCCGCATCCAATTCCTCGACCAGCTTCTCCGGCGTCATCCCGGGCCGCCACTGGTCGCGCGGCTTGAAGCGGATCGTGGTCTCGAACATCACCAACGGGGCGGGGTCGGTGGCCGTATCCGCCCGGCCGGCCTTGCCGAACACGCTCTCCACCTCGGGCACAGAACGGATCATGCGGTCCGTCTGCTGCAGCAGTTCGGACGCCTTCGCCGCTGACAGGCCCGGCAAGGCGGTCGGCATATAGAGCAGGTCACCCTCGTCCATCGGCGGCATGAATTCGCCGCCCAGCTGGCTGATCGGCCAGGCCGAGGTGGCGAACACCGCCAGGGCGATCAGCAGGGTGGCGCGGGGACGCCGCAGCACCCAGTCGAGCGGTCGGCGGTAGATGTGGGTCAGCCAGCGGTTGATCGGATTGCTCTGCTCGGCCGGGATCCGGCCCCGGATCAGATAGCCCATCAGCACCGGCACGAGGGTGACCGACAGGATCGCCGCCGCCGCCATCGCATAGCTCTTGGTGAAGGCCAGCG
>JAAXIW010000042.1 GCA_012270135.1 Brevundimonas sp.
GGCCCGACCCGACCACGGGCGCGGTGATGACGCCGATCTACGCCACCTCGACCTACGCCCAGGAAAGCCCGGGGGTGAACAAGGGCTATGAATACGCCCGGGGCAAGAACCCGACGCGGGAGGCGTTCGAAGCCTGTCTGGCGGACCTGGAGGGCGGCACGCACGGCTTCGCCTTCGCCAGCGGCATGGCGGCGACCTCGACGGCGCTGGAGCTGCTGGACGCGGGCTCGCACATCGTCACCGGCGACGACCTGTACGGCGGCTCGTGGCGGCTGTTCGAGCGGGTGCGGCGGCGCTCGATGGGGCTGGATTTCAGCTACGTCGACCTGAGCGACCTGAAGGCGGTCGAGGCGGCGATCACGCCGAAGACGAAGCTGATCTGGGCCGAGACCCCGACCAATCCGCTGATGAAACTGGCCGACATCGCCGGCCTGTCGAAGATCGCGAGGGCGCATGGCCTCAAGCTGGTGGTGGACAACACCTTCGCCACGCCGTGGAGCCAGCAGCCGCTGAAGCTGGGCGCCGACATCGTCATGCACTCGGCGACCAAATACCTGAACGGACATTCCGACATCATCGGCGGGGCTCTGGTGACCGCGGATCCGGAGTTGGCGAAGGAGCTGAAGTTCCTCCAGAATTCGATCGGCGGGGTGATGGGGCCGTTCGACGCCTTCCTCGCCAACCGGGGGCTGAAGACGCTGGGCCTGCGCATGAAGGCGCACAATGAGAACGCCCTGGCGGTGGCCCGCTGGCTGGAGGACCGAAAGGGGATCGCGCAGGTGATCTATCCGGGGCTGATCAGCCATCCGCAGCACGATCTGGCGGCGACGCAGATGAACTGCCGCTTCGGCGGCATGGTGACGGCGATCATCGACGGCGATCTGGCGCGGACCAGACAGGTGCTGGAGCGGGTGCAGGTCTTCACCCTGGCGGAATCGCTGGGCGGGGTGGAGAGCCTGGTCAACCATCCGGCCATCATGACCCATGCCTCGGTGCCGAAGGACGTGCGCGAGGCCGGCGGGATCACCGACAGCCTGATCCGGCTGTCGGTCGGGGTGGAGGAGGTCGAGGACCTGATCGCGGACCTGGATCAGGCGCTGGGCTGATCAGCTGATCAGGCCGCCTTCGAGGGCAGCACCGTCTGGTGGCCGGTGGCGGGGACGGCCTTCTTCTTGGCCGGGGCGCGGGGCTTCTTGACCACGGCGACCGGCGAGTCGGCGCGGCGGGCGGTCTCGGCGTCGATCAGGGGAAGGATTTCCGCGGCGGCGGTCATCTGGACCGCGGTGCCGGATTCCGACAGGCGGGCGGCGTTGGCGCGCAGGGCCTTGAGGTCGGGATCGCTCATGGCGGGGATCATGTCGGCGAGGGGGATCATCGGCGGTCTCCGGAGGGCAGGGAAGGGTGGTCGGGCCGGCGCCTCGAACGGCGGCCGGCCCTTCCGTCAGTCGGGAACTATTCGGCGGCCTTCAGGCGACCGGCCGATTCCTTGCCCGAGCGCGCGTCGCGTTCGACCTCGTAGGAGACCTTCTGGTTTTCGTTGAGCGAACCCAGGTCCGAGACCTCGACGGCCGAGGCGTGGACGAACACGTCCTTGCCGCCGTCGTCAGGGGCGATGAAGCCATAGCCCTTGGTGGAGTTGTACCATTTCACAGTGCCGGTAGCCATTTTCAGGACCTCCGCTAGCAGTTGACCGCCGGAAGAGGTTCCGGGTCGGCCTGTCGGGTCTGAATGGGATCGGCTTTGGACCTCGGTGCGCGATGCAAAGGGGCAGCAGCGTTTCGCAGAGAGATCGACGTGACTTCAGGTGGGCGCTTTCCGCGCCAATAGCAAGGGGCGGGCGGAATCGCCCCGGGCCGCCGGGAAGGCGGGGCGGCGGCCCGGAGCCGGCTTCCACTAGTTCGGCATGGAAACCGTGTCGGTGACGTGGATGACGCCGTTGGACTGGAACACGTCGGCCTGGGTGACGGTGGCTTCGCCGCCCTTCTCGTCGGTGAGGATCACCGAGGAGCCGCGCAGCGAGGCGGTCAGGGTCCCGCCCTCGACGGTGGTCAGGCTGGCGCTGCCGCCGCCGGCCTCGATCTGCTGGATCAGGTCGGCCGCGGCGACCCGGCCGGGCACCACGTGATAGGTCAGGATCTTGGTCAGGGTCGCCTTGTTGGCGGGCTCGACCAGGCTTTCGACCGTGCCGGCGGGCAGTTTGGCGAAGGCGGCGGCGGTCGGGGCGAAGACGGTGAACGGGCCCGGGCCGGACAGGGTCTCGACCAGGCCGGCGGCGGTCACGGCGGCGACCAGCGTGGTGTGGTCGCCCGAGTTGGACGCGTTCTCGACGATGGTCTTGTTCGGGTACATGGCCGCGCCGCCGACCATGACGGTGTCCTGGGCCGGGGCGGCCGCGGCCTCGGTGGTCTCGGGCGCGGGGGTCTCGGCTGCGGGCGAGCAGGCCCCGGCGAGGACGGCGCAGGCGGCGACGCCGGCGACGAGGGCGGTGCGGGTGGCGATAAGGGTCATGCTTCTCTCTCCTGAGCGGCCGTCTTTTCGGCTCAGGATCACAACGAAGGCGGGACCGCGCTGGATCACCAGCGCGGCTACTGGCCGCAAGGGCCATCCGGATGCAGCGTTCGTTCGTATGCGCGCGCCCGGACAGCAAAACGGCGGCGGACGCTTTCGCACCCGCCGCCGCTCGAAATCACGCGCCGGAGACCGGCGCCTGAACTCAGCCCTCGGTCTTCAGCTGACCCGCCGATTGCTTGCCCGAACGACGATCCGTCTCGATTTCGTAGGAAACCTTCTGGTTTTCGTCGAGGCCGCGCAGGCCCGCCTGTTCGACGGCCGAGATGTGGACGAACACGTCCTTGCCGCCGTCGTCAGGCTGGATGAAGCCGTAGCCCTTGGTGCCGTTGAACCATTTCACAGTGCCGGTAGCCATTTTCAGGATCTCCGTTAGCAGTTGGCTTCAGGGAAGAGCCCCTGGAGCCTGTCGGGTCTGAAAGGAGCGGCTAGACCTCAGTGCGATGGCAGAGGGTGGCGTTTCGCAGAGAGATCGACGTCAGGGGTTGTGGACTGTCGGCGCGGCGAAAGCAAGGCGCGGCGGTCAGCCCGCTGCGTCTTCCGTCGGCTCGCCGGCCGCCTGTTCGGCAGGGGCGACGTAATGTTCCTGGCAAAGCTTGCGCAGGGCGGCGCTCAGGGTCGGACCGTAGAGGGAATCCTGGATACGGTCGAAGCCCTCGGACGAGAGGGCCTGCTTGATGTCGCTGACGGTGCGGCAGCGACCCTCGCGGGCCAGCTCATAGGCGCGCTCGAGCGTGGTCGGTCTGTAGGTCATGCCTTCCAGATAGGCACGATGGGGCGCGATTGCGAGCCTCAGAAGGCCAGACTGAGGCCCGCGACCAAACTATCCGCGTATTGTTCACCCGGAACGTCCGCGTCCGTACCGTACCAGCGCAGTTCCGCCTCCAGGTTGCGGGTCACGGCGTAATTCAGCCCGATGTCGTAGCCGGTGTAATCGACGCTGTTGTCCTGCTCGCGGCGGCCGACGGCGGCGGAGGCGTAGAGCCTGTCGGTGAAATCCCAGCCGAGGCGGGCCTCGGTCCAGGTCCAGGCCTCCGTGGCGCCGGTGCTGTCGGGCGAGTACTGCAGGCGGATGCGGCCGCTGGCCGGGCCGATCGAGCGTTTCACGTCGGCGGTGAATTCCCAGGCGTCGTCGTCGGCGCCCGGATCGGCGTCGACCTGCCACTTGTGCTTGACGTTGAGATCGAGGTCGAAGCCGGCGAATTCCGGCCGGACCCCGGCGTTGAGGGCGACCTCGAGCTCGGAGCCGGACGATTTGATCGTCTCGAACGACGGTCCGGCATAGAACATCCCGGAGGCGCTCTCCCACTCGGCCTCGCCCCAGACGAAGGCGTCGCCGTCCGACTTGGAGGCGGCCTTGGAGCGATTGTCGGTTCCGGCGCCGACCACGAAGGTCCACGAGCCGGACGGCGCCTGCTGGGCGGCGGCGGGCGTGACGGCGGTCAGCAGGGCGAGAGCGGCGGCGGTCGTCAGGGTGCGGATCATCGGGGTCGCTTCGAATGGGGGCGGAA
>JAAXIW010000175.1 GCA_012270135.1 Brevundimonas sp.
GAGTCGCCTGCCAGGCGCCGAACGCCTTGAACGGGTGTTCACGGTGGGGCGGCAGGAAGCCGTACGAGTGGTCGGGCAGACCGGGCTGGTCGAAGTCCTGCGACAGGCCGGGGTCGACCTGGCCGTTGTCGGACTTCAGGGCGCCTTCGTAGTTACCCTTGCTCTGCGACCACACGTAGCTGAAGCGACCGCCCCAGACGCCGTCGAACGGCTTCTCGAGCGAGACCTCGACCGCCTTGTAGGTGCGCTCGGGGGTCGGGTAGTTCAGCTGGTCCGCCGTCAGGGTGATCTCACGGTCACCGAAGGTCCGGCCCAGGCCGCCCGGACCCGCGTCGGCGTTGGTCAGGTCCTCACCCGACAGGGTGATGACCATGTCTTCGCCCGGGTTGGTCAGGACGTACTGGTGGAAGCCGTACCAGACGTTGTAGCAGATCGCTTCCGACAGGTCGGTGGAGACGTTCTCGCAGTAGTCCAGAACGGCGGCGTCGATGGCCACGTCGTCGATGGCCGTGCCCAGTTCCCGGTAGGTGCCCTTGATGCCGAGGGTCCAGTCGCCGAACACGCGCTGCTCGTAGCCGAGAATGAACTCGTCAACGAACATCGGGTCGATTTCCTTGTCGACCTGGGTCGAGATCGGACGCGTCGTCCCGTCGCCGAAGGTGCCGGCGGCCAGCAGGGTGCCGAGGATCGGCTCATCCGTGGTGTCGTGGATGCCGTCGGCGTTCAGGTCGTTCGGACCGCCGGTCTGATCCAGGCTCCAGGTATCCGAGATGAAGAACTCGGCGCCCGCCAGACGCTGGTTGGTGTTCACCGCGACCGGCAGGAAGTAGCGGCCGTAGAAGCCGAACAGCTTGGCTTCACCGTCCCCGAAGACGTCGTAGGTCGCGCCGAGACGCGGGGCCCACTGATCCTGAAGGTCGATGAAGGCGACGCCGTCGATGTTCTCGTTCTCGAAGCCTTCGTTACGGATGCCGAGGTTCAGGGTCAGCTGATCGGTGACCTGCCACGAGTCCTGCAGATAGTAGGCGTTCTGGGTGGAAATCCAGCCGCCGTCGTTATCGTAGGCGCGAACGCGGACGCGGCGCGGCTGGCCGATCAGGTCGGTGCGGCCCGGCGGAATCGTCGCCGCAGTGTGCAGCGTCTGGTAGCGGTACCAGATACCCCCGGTCACATCGCCGGTGCAGTTCGCAACCGAGGAGATCGGGCCGCCCGGACGGCAGTAGTTGTAGCCCTGACCCGAGTAATCGAGCTCCTGGTAGGCCTCAAGCCGCTCCTGGTCGATGCCGAGGCGGAAGTGGTGCGAACCGAAGAAGTCGGCGTAGATGTCGACGTCAGCACGCAGGATGGTGCGTTCGTCCTCGTTCACCGACGGCTGACCCACGCCCCAAATGCCGCGGCGCGGGAAGCCCGGCAGCTGGTCCGTGATCAGGGCGCCGGCGTCGCCCGGCGACGAGTTGTACTCGTTGTACTCGTTGACGCCGTAGGCCAGCGAGGTGGTCAGCCAGTCGGTCCACACGCCAGTGTAGCGCGCGATCCAGTTCTCACCGCCGAACTTGAAGGTCGAGGGCGTGAAGGTGGTTACGCGATCGCCGGACGAGTTGACGTAGTAGTTGTCGGTTTCCTGCTCCTGCTCATCCGAGAAGTAGGTGAACTCCAGCCGGTGGTCGTCGGTGATCAGGAAATCGACCTTGGCCCCGTAGAAGGGGTCGTTGCTGGTGACCGTGGTGGCGTTGGCGCCGGCCCCCAGGCCGCCGCTGTTGGCCGCGTCGATCGGAGCGCCGACGTTGACGGCTTCGCGGTCACGCCAGTTGTAGAGACCGAAGATGAACAGACGGTCCTGGATGATCGGGCCGCCGAAATCGAAGATCACGTCGCTGGACGAACGCTCGTCGAAATTGTTCTGCGCGAGATAGGTGTTCGGCGAGTCTTCGGTCAGGCTGTCCGGCTGCCAGTAGGCGGTGATGCCGAACTCCCACTCGTTGCCGCCCGACTTGGTCGTGCCGTTGAGCACGCCGCCGGTGCCGCGGCCGAACTCCGAGGAGTAGCCGCCGGTCTTGGTCTCGAGCGTCTGATAGAATTCGAACGGAACGGTCGACGAACCGGTGAAGTCCCGGAATTTCGTGATGTTCAGGCCGTTGATGAAGTAGGTGTTCTCACCAGCCGAAGCGCCGCCGATGGTCGGGATGTTGCCGAAGGCGTTGTCCGACGCGGTCACGCCCGGAGCCAGCAGGGCCACGGCGCCGGCGTCGCGCGCGATCGGAACGGTGCGCGACAGTTCCTCGACGTTGACCGTCAGGCCGGTCGTGGTGGCGTCGAATTCCGAAACGGCGCGACGCACGCCGACGACGACGACTTCCTCGATCTGGGTGGCGTTGTCGGCCGAGGCGCCCATCGTCAGGGTCAGCGAGGCGGTGCCGCCCGAACCGACCGAGACGGTGTCGGTCAGCGAGTTGTAGCCCGCAGCGTTGACGACGACTTCATACTGGCCCTGCGGCAGGGCCACGGCGCGGAAGTTGCCGGAAGCGTCAGTGGTGAAGGTACGCGTGAAGCCCTGGCTCACCGAACGGAGCGAAACTTCGGCCCCGGCGACCGGAACACCGGCCTGGTTTTCCACGGTGCCGGCGACGGCGCCCTGGGTCAGGTTCTGCGCGATGGCGACCGAGGGCGTCATCAGAGTGACGGCCGGGGCCGCCACCAGCGCCATAAGCGCTGTTCCGCCGATCATGGTCGAGTGCAGCAAACGCTGCTTGATGGTTTGGGTCTTCAAGGCTGGTCCTCCTGAGACCGAAGCGCGCCTCCCCGTCGGGGAAGCAGGCGTCAACGGCAACCAAACTCCGCGCACCCCAATGCACGCAGATTGCCCTGACCTTAGACTTGGCATTGGAGCGACGCAGCATAATTACGGTCTGGTAATCCAGACTACGTGAATCTGTCGCAATCCCGCCACACCCTGCACAGGGATATGTAATGATTGAGAAAATTGGCGTTCATCCGGCTTCATTGCGGCCGCTATCGCCGCGAGTCTGGGTCACCGGTCAGCTTACCCCAGGTCAAGTTCCCGCGCTCGCCGAGGCCGGATTCGGCTGTCTGGTGAATCACCGGCCGGACGACGAAGAGCCGGGCCAGCCGACCGCCGCGGACCTTGCCAGAGCCGCGACGGAAGCCGGGCTGAAGGCCGTCCACGCACCGGTTCGCGGCCTGCCCGACGCGGCCGCGGTGGAGGCTACCCGCGTCGCCCTGGACGAACTGGCTCCGGGCGGCAAGGCGGTGTTCTTCTGCCGCTCCGGGATGCGATCGGCCGCCGCCTGGGCCATGGCCGAGCGGTCGACCGGCGGCGACCCCGAAGCATTGCGTCGCGCCGCGCTCGCGGCGGGCTACGATCTCAGCCGCGTTCCTCTATAGACAGGAACTCAGCGGGCCACGCCGACGCGGACGGCGTACGGCGCCGGCTCGGGCGTGCAGGACGCGACGACGAGTTGCGCCGCCATGAGACACAGGAAGGCTGTGGCGATGATCCGGAGCCGATTTGATACAGCCAGGGCGATGGAAATGGCCATGTGGAGCCCTCCGCGAATGGTTTACGGAGTGTTGACGCAAGGTCCGCGCCGCGCCCGGGGGACCCGTCGGTGATCCCCTTCGTGCGCGAGATCGAGATCGAATACGGCCGCGCCGACGCCGTATCGCCGCTGATCCGGCGGGTGATCGCCGCCAATCCGGGGCCATTCACCTTCACCGGAACGGGGACATACATCGTCGGTCGTCCCGACGCCGGCGCCCGGGTGGCGGTGATCGATCCGGGACCGCCGGACGAGACCCATCTCACGGCGCTGCTGGCCGCCGTCGAGGGCCTGACCGTCAGCCACGTGCTGGTCACCCACACCCACCGCGACCACTCGCCCCTCGCCCGCCGGTTTGGGGCGGCGGTCGGGGCCCCGGTGCTGGCGGCCCGCCCCCCCGAGCGGATCGTTCACGCCCCGGGGGCGCTCGACGCGGACGACGACGAGACGGTAGCCCCGGACGTGGGCCTGGCCGGCGGCGAGCGCCGGGCTGGCGGTCGGCCT
>JAAXIW010000164.1 GCA_012270135.1 Brevundimonas sp.
AGCCGCAATCCCGACCTGTGGCTGCCGCCCCCGGGCTTCGGGTCGATGGGGTTGATCGTGACCGGTAATGTCCTGGCGGGACTGCTGGCCTGGGGCGCCTGTCGGGTGCTGCGGCTCGACCGGCCGCGCAGCGGGGCGATCTCGGCCCTGATGATGCTGCTCGCCGCCGCCCTGATCGTGGCGGCGTGGGGCGCGGACCTTCGCGCCTGGCTCGACAGCGGCCTTCGTCCCAGCGTCAGCGCCCAGGGTGCGACGGTCTACGCCCTCCTGTCATGGCACGGCTTCTTCGCGGCGGTCGCGGCCCTGATGGGGCTGTACGCCATTATGCGCTGGCTGGCCGGGCATGCGGCGGCGGACCGGCCCTCGACCTGGGACGTGATCGCCGTCTTCCTCGTCTATTCGGCCGGGCAGGGGGCGTGCATCGCCCTGCTGCCCCGCCTGTTCCCGGGGAGCTGAACGATGCTGCGCTGGGTCTCGATGATGGGCGGGCTGATCGTCTGGTTCGTCCACTTCATGGGCGTGTACGCCATCGCCAGCCTCGCCGACGTGGTCGGCCGGGCCGATGATCTCGCGTGGCGGATGGCCGGACTGGGCTTCAGCGCGGCGTGCGCCATGGCGGCGCTGGCCATCACGGGATGGGCCGCCCGGAGCCTGCGTCGGGCTGGCGATCCTTCAGCCCGTTTCGGCGACCAGCTGGCCCTGCTCGGCGGCGGCGTCGCGACGGTGGCCATCGTCTGGCAGGCCCTGCCGACGGTGATCGGCTACTGACGGTCACCCCCGCTTCGGAATCTCCAGTCCGCGCTGAACCGCCGGCCGGGCGAGGCCGCGCTCCAGCCAGGCGGGAACGGTCTTCAGCGTATCGAACTCGACCAGCTCCCGCGCTTCGTAGAAGCCGATCAGGTTGCGCACCCAGCCGAGCATGGCGATGTCGGCGATGCTGTAATCGCCCATCACCCAGTCGCGACCCTCCAGCCGGCGGTCGAGCACGCCGAGCAGCCGCTTGGATTCGGCGACGTAGCGGTCCAGCGGCCGCCTGTCCTCGATCGCCTTGCCCGCGAACTTGTGGAAGAAGCCGAGCTGGCCGAACATCGGGCCCAGGCCGCCCATCTGCCACATCACCCACTGGAGGGTTTCGTAGCGGCTGGCGGCGTCGGCCGGGATCAGTTTTCCCGTCTTCTCGGCCAGATAAATCAGGATGGCGCCCGACTCGAACAGGGCCAGAGGCTTACCGTCCGGGCCGTCCGGATCGATGATTGCGGGAATCTTGCCGTTCGGGTTGAGCGAGAGGAACTCCGGCCCCCAGGTCTCGTCCTTCGTGATGTCGACGAGATGCGGCTCATACGGCAGGCCGATCTCCTCCAGCATGATCGACGCCTTCACCCCGTGCGGCGTGTTGAGCGAAGAGAGCTGCAGCCTGTCCGGATGCCGGGCGGGCCAGCGGTGGGTGCTGGGCAAATCGGACAGGTCGGCCATCGGAAGCTCCTGCTGCGTTCGGGAGGGATGTAGGTCGGTAAGGCCAAACCGCAACCGCTACAGTGGCGCATCGACGCTGACGTCTCCGAGGCCGGCGCATGATCTGGACCCGGCGCGCCCATCCGGGCATTGGAAGCGCATGACGTTTCCGACCCCGTCCCCCGCCGACTGGAAGGTTCTCGCCGAGAAGGCGCTGAAGGACCGGCCGATCGAAAGTCTGGTCCATCTCGACGCCGACCAGCTGGCCGTCCGGCCGCTCTACGGTGCCGCGACGGGCGTGGAGCCGCTCTTCGCGCCCCGCCCGTCGGATGCGGACGGCCGTGCGTGGGATCTGCGCACCCTCGTCGAGGGCGACGAGCCGTCGGCGGTCAATGCGGCGGTGCTGGCCGATCTGGAGGGCGGCGCGGCGTCGGTGGTGCTGAAGGGCGCGGTGCTGACGGATTCAGCCCCGCTGACGGCGGCGCTGGACGGCGTGGCGCTGGAACTGGCGGCGGTCGGCCTGGACGCCGGGCTCGACGGTCCCGAGGCGGCCAACGCCCTCGCGGTGGCCGGCAAGGGGTCGCCACGCGCCCGGCTGATGTTCCATATGGATCCGGTCTCGGCCTTCGCGGAAACGGGGGAGGCCCCGCGGTCGCTGGAAGAGCACCTGACGCTGGCCGCCAATACCGCCGCGCGGCACGCCGGGGCCTATCCCGAGGCGAGCTTCTTTCTGGCCAGTGGCCGGGTGGCGCACGAGGCCGGCGGCTCGATCGCTCAGGAACTGGCCTTCGCCGCCGCCAACGCCGTGGCGTTGGTCAAGGCCGCTATCGATGCGGGCATGACGGCGGAACGGGCGCTTCGCGGGATCGTGCTCGGCGCCTCCGTCGATCAGGAATATTTCGACAGCCTCGCCAAGGTCCGGGCCCTGCGCCTGATCTGGCGCTCGCTCAGCCGGGCCTTCGGGGCCGAGACCCCCGCCGTCATCGAGGCGCGCTCGTCGCGTCGCATGCTGTCGGCGCGCGACCCGTGGCCCAATCTGCTCAGGCTGACGGCGGCCGGGTTCGCCGGTGCGGTGGGCGGCGCGGACGCCGTGGTGCTGGACGCCTTCTCGCGGGCCAACGGCCGCCCCGACGCCTTCGCCCGCCGTCAGGCCCGCAACACCCAGCTGGTGCTGATGGAGGAGGCCCACATCGGCCGCGTCGACGATCCGGCGGCGGGCTCCTGGTTCCTCGACCAGCGCACCCGCGAACTGGCCGAGGCCGGCTGGGCCGAGTTCCGGCTGATCGAGGCCGAGGGCGGCGTGGTCGAGGCCTTGCGCGGCCATCTGATCCAACCCCGCGTGGCCCGCGCCCGCCAGACGCTGGAAGCGGCCTTGGCGAATGGCGCCGCGCAGATGGTCGGGATCACGAAATTCGTCGATGCCGACCCCCGGCCCGCTCCGGCCGAACCGGAGGCCCCGGTTATGCCCGAGGGCGGCGGCGACGCCTGCGTCCCGCTGACGCCCATCCGCCTCGCCGCGCCCTTCGAAGCGAAGGAGGCCGGCCGATGACCGCGCCCGACTTCACCCGCCTCGACCTCGACCTGTCGCCGACCGGCGCAGGCCCGGCCCGCGAACCCTGGAAGACGCCTGAAGGACTGGCCCTTTCGCCGGCCTACGACGCATCGGCCCTCGATGGCCTCGACTTCATCCACGGCCTGCCCGGGATCGCGCCCTATCATCGCGGCCCCTATCCGACGATGTATGCCCAGAACCCGTGGACCATCCGGCAGTATGCGGGCTTCTCGACGGCCGAGGAATCAAACGCCTTCTACCGGCGCAATCTGGCGGCGGGGCAAAAGGGGCTGTCGGTCGCCTTCGATCTGGCGACGCACCGTGGCTATGACTCAGACCATCCGCGCGTGGCCGGCGATGTCGGCATGGCGGGGGTCGCGATCGACTCCATCCTCGACATGCGGACCCTGTTCGACGGCATTCCGCTGGAGAGGATGAGCGTGTCGATGACGATGAACGGGGCGGTGCTGCCGATCCTGGCCCTCTATGTCGTCGCCGCCGAGGAACAAGGGGTCGCCCCCGCCCAGCTGACCGGGACCATCCAGAACGACATCCTCAAGGAGTTCATGGTCCGCAACACCTACATCTATCCGCCCGAGCCGAGCATGCGGATCATCTCGGACATCTTCGCCTGGACCGCGGAGCACGCCCCGAAGTTCAACTCCATCTCGATCAGCGGCTATCACATGCAGGAGGCCGGGGCCTCGGCCGACCTGGAGCTGGCCTACACCCTCGCGGACGGCATCGAATACATGCAGGCCGGGGTCGACGCGGGCATGCCGATCGACCGGTTCGCGCCGCGCCTCAGCTTCTTCTGGGCCATCGGCATGAATTATTTCATGGAGGTGGCCAAGCTGCGCGCCGGCCGTCTGCTGTGGGCCGAGGCGGTTTCGAAGTTTGGCGCCGCCAACCCGAAGTCGCTGTCCCTGCGCGCCCATTGCCAGACCTCCGGCTGGTCGCTGGCGGCGCAGGACGTGTTCAACAACGTCAGCCGGACCATGGTCGAGGCCATGGCGGCGGCGGGCGGCC
>JAAXIW010000258.1 GCA_012270135.1 Brevundimonas sp.
GTCTCGTAATACTGGCGGCTGTCGTCCCCGAAGGTGAAATTGTTCATCGTCCCCTGGCTGGCGGCCAGCACGCCGAGGGCGCCGTAAAGGCAGTCGACCACGGCCTGGCTGGTTTCGACATTGCCGGCGACGACGGCGGCGGGATAGCGGGGGTTGAGCATGGATCCTTCGGGCACGATCAGCCGGATCGGCTTCAGACAGCCCTCGTTCAGCGGAATGGCGTCGTCCACCAGGGTCCGGAACACGTAGAGGGTCGAGGCCCGGGTGATCGACAGGGGCGCGTTGAAATTGTTGGGGCGCTGGTCGCTGGTCCCGGTGAAGTCGACAACGGCGCCGCGGGCTTCCGGATCGACGTCGATCCGCACCCGGATAACCGCGCCGTCGTCCATCTCCAGAGTGAAGGCTCCGGGCCTGAGGGCGGCGATGGCGCGTCGGACGGCCTCCTCGGCATTGTCCTGGATGTGACCCATATAGGCGGCGACCACCTCGCGCCCGAATTCGGCGACCATGCGCGCCAGTTCGTCGGACCCACGCGCGCATGAGGCGACCTGGGCCTTCAGGTCGGCCATGTTCTGATCCACGTTCCGCGACGGGTAGGGACCGGAGGCGAACAGGGCCCGGGTCTCCGCGTCCCTCAGCCGGCCGGCGTCGACCAGCAGGAAGTCGTCGATCAGCACGCCCTCCTCCTCGACCGTGCGCGACGAGGGCGACATCGACCCGGGCGTGATCCCGCCCACGTCCGCGTGGTGCCCCCGCGCCGCGACGAAGAAGGCGGGCGTCTCATCGGCCTCGAGGAAGACCGGCATGATGACGGTGATGTCGGGCAGGTGGGTTCCGCCGTTGTAGGGGGCGTTCAGCATGTAGACGTCGCCGCGTCTCATGCCCCGGCCGTCGGCTATACCGCCGCGCGATCGGATCACGGTGCGGATGCTCTCTCCCATCGAGCCCAGATGCACGGGAATGTGCGGCGCATTGGCGATCAGGGCGCCCGCGGCGTCGAACACCGCGCAAGAAAAGTCCAGCCGCTCCTTGATGTTGACCGAATAGGCCGTGGCTCGCAGCGCCTCGCCCATCTGTTCCGCGGCGGCCATGAAGCGGCTGTTGAACACCTCCAGCATGATCGGATCGGCGTCCGTGCCGATGGCGGCGCGCGGGGGCAGGGGAGCGACGCGGACGAGAATCAGGTTCAGGGCGTCATCGACCGTGGCGCGCCACCCCGGCTCCAGCACGGTGGTGCCGGTGTCCTCCAGAATGATCGCCGGACCGTCGACCTCGGCTCGGGGCTCGAGCTGTTCCCGTCGATAAACCGGCGTCTCGTGATCGACCCCGGCCATGCGCACCGGAACGCGGGCCAGGACCATCGGTGCGCCGCCGCCGGCGCCGGTTGTCATTTCGGGGTCAGCCTGACCGGACGCGGCCACCGCCTCGGCCTCGAGCGTCTCGACGACCAGCGCCTTGTCGTCGGCGAAGAAACCGAAGCGCCGGCGGTGAAGGGCCTCGAACGCGGCGCGCATCTGGTCGGCGGGACCGAACGGGACGGTCAGGGCCGTGTCCGACCCGGCGAACTTGATTTCGGCGCGGGCGATGATGCTGGTTGCGCTTGCGGCGAAGCCTTTCGCGTCCAGTTCATCGCGGGCCTGGGCCGCCAGGGCCTCGATCCGGCGAGCGAGAGTCTCGTCACTGGCGGGGTTAAGCGGCGTGGCCACGGTGGCCTGGCGGATGGCGCGAACCTCCGCGAGGCCCATGCCCCAGGCCGAGAGAACCCCGGCGAAGGGGTGCAGCATGACCCGCGTCATCCCGAGCGCGTCGGCCACCAGGCAGGCGTGCTGCCCCCCCGCGCCGCCGAAACAGTTCAGCACATAGCGGGTCACATCGTAGCCCCGCTGGATCGAGACCGACTTGATCGCCTCGGCCATGTTCTGCACGGCGATGGTGACAAAGCCTTCGGCCAGGGCCTCGGGCGTCGTTTCACGGCCCGTGGCGGCGGCGACCTCGGCGGCGAGGGCCGCGAACCGCTGACGCACGACGTCGGCGTCGAGCGGCTGGTCGCCCTCCGGCCCGAACACAGCGGGAAACTGGTCGGGCCGCAGCTTGCCCAGCATGACATTGCAGTCCGTGACCGTCAGCGGCCCGCCGCGCCGGTAGGCTGCGGGTCCCGGGACGGCGCCGGCGGACTCCGGCCCGACCCGCAGGCGCGCGCCGTCGAAGCGGCAGATCGAGCCGCCGCCCGCGGCCACCGTATGAATGTTCAGCATCGGCGCGCGCAGCCGGACGCCGGCCACCACCGCGTCCGACGTCCGCTCGTAATCGCCGGCGAAGTGCGAGACGTCCGTCGAGGTGCCGCCCATGTCGAAGCCGATGACGCGGCCAAAGCCGGCGGCCCGCGCCGTCTCGGCCATGCCGACCACGCCGCCCGCCGGCCCCGAGAGGATGGCGTCCTTGCCCCGGAAGGCGTCCGCCGCCGTCAGCCCGCCGCTGGACTGCATGAACAGCAACGGCGTCGCCTCGCCGAGATCGGCGCTGACCCTGTCGACGTAGGCGCGCAGGACCGGCGAGAGCCAGGCGTCGGCCACCGTGGTGTCGCCCCGCCCGATCAGCTTGATCAGGGCCCCGACCTCGTGGCTGACCGAAATCTGGTCGAAGCCGACCTCGCAGGCGATCTCGGCGAGCCGGATCTCGTGGGCGGTGAAACGCCAGCCATGCATCAGCACGATGGCGACGGCCTTGAGCCCGGACTCCCGGGCGGCCATCAGGTCCGCCCGGGTCCGATCCTCGTCGAGGGCGCGCTCGACCGTGCCGGCGGCCCGGACCCGCTCGGCGATCTCGACGACCCGGTCGTAGAGCTGGTCGTCGAGGACGATGTGGCGGGCGAAGATGTCGGGGCGGCTCTGCCAGCCGATGCGCAGCGCGTCGCCGAAGCCGCGGGTGATCGCCAGCAGGGTGGGCTCGCCCTTGCGCTCCAGCAAGGCGTTGGTCGCCACCGTCGTGCCCATGCGGACGGCGTCCACAAGACCTTCCGGCAGCGGACCGGGCCCGGCGCCGAGGATGCGGCGCACGCCCTCCACGGCCGCGTCGGCGTACTGCTCGGGATTGTCGGACAGCAGTTTGCGGGTTTCGAGCCGGCCGTCGGGCGCGCGGGCCACGATGTCGGTGAAGGTGCCGCCCCGGTCGATCCAGAAGCGCCAGCCGTCGCGGGCGGGGATCGAAGGCGCGTTCATGAGGTCGCTCCGGCGGGCTCGGCGGTTCGGTCGAAGGACGCTGATAACCCGTCGGGCGACCGCCCGTCCAACCGCGTCGACCGCCCTCACGCCATCGGTCCGTATCCGGATGATCGGACCGCCCCCGGCCGAGGCCGGCGCCGTCAGATAACGTCACCACTTCAAGGTTGAAAATTTGTCGTTATTGCCGTTGGTTGTGAGCCGTGCCGAGTTGAGTAGCGGGGCGTAGGTGGGTCGGGTCACGCAGAAGTCCGTCGCGGAGACGGCGGAGTTGTTCCAGGCTGCGGGTCTCGGCCAGGCATCATGGGACGCGGCGCTCGAGGGGCTGGCGGCGATCACCGGCTCGATGGGCGGTCAGCTGATCGGGCTGGGCTCCGACGCGACCGTACCGCTCAATGTCATGACTGGCGTGCCGACGGAAACCGGCGAGGCCTTCGTCGCGGTCGGCGGCGGCGACCCGGCGATCAA
This sequence comes from Brevundimonas sp., assembly GCA_012270135.1. Taxonomy (GTDB): domain Bacteria; phylum Pseudomonadota; class Alphaproteobacteria; order Caulobacterales; family Caulobacteraceae; genus Brevundimonas. The sequence goes on from JAAXIW010000258.1 coordinate 3,687, forward strand.
TTCGCGGGTGCGGATCGGCCTCCAGGCTGCCGAACTGGAGGTGCTGGACGAGACGGCGTTCACCACCGCCGCCGACATGCGCCGGAATCCCGCCTACGCCGAGTGGATACGCACCTGGGACATGCACCACTGCTGTCTGACCAATCTGGTCAAGGCGCCGGACCAGCACGCCGGACTGGCGCTGGTGCGCAGCCAGCGGCAGGGCAATGTCGACGATGAGCAGAAGCGTGTGTTCGCCGTCCTGGCCCGCCAGGCGCGCGCCGCGGTGCGCATCCGGATGGCGCTGGAAGCGCAGGGGATGCAGCTGCTGGCGGGGACGATGGAGGCGGTGCGGGCGACAGCCT
>JAAXIW010000389.1:0-2289 GCA_012270135.1 Brevundimonas sp.
GGGTCGCGGTGGCGAAGGGGGGGGCGAGGTGGCGGCCGCTGGCGGGGCCGGTGTCCTCGGGCCGGACCTCGCGCGGGGGGGCGACGGGGGCGATGTCGCCGCGGTCGCGCTGCCACGACGACTTCACCAGCGGCAGGCCCTTGCGGATGTCGATGCTGACCTCCGGGTCGGTGTAGGGGCCGGAGGAGTCGTAGATGGTCACCGGCGGCTCATTGGCCGAGGGGTGGACGGCGACCTCGCGGAAGGGGACGCGGATGTCGGGGAACAGCTCGCCGGCGACATAGACCTTGCGGGAGCCGGCGCGCTCGCCGGTGGGGCGGCGGCCGGGTTCGGCCTCGACCTGTTTGCGGGCGTCGTGCAGCGCCAGAGCCACATTGGGCTCTTCGGGGGGCTGCGGCGGGGTGACGGCGATGTTCATGGCGGCCTCGGTGTTGAGGGCGCCGGCGTCGGCAGGGCGGTCCTGTGGCGTGGACCGAAGCGTTTCCCATCCCTTCGCCGGCATGACCCGGATCAGGTTCGACGGGTCAGGGGATCACCCCAATCTCAGCGCCTTGGGCGGCGCCCCCCGGAGAACGGTTCCGTCCTACGCCTGCGCGGCGGCGGGTTCAACGGGTCAGGGCTTCGACCAGCCGGAGACGGCGACCTCGGCGGCGCGGGGGTCGGCGGGGAAGACGAGGGTGACGCGCTCCCGGCCGTGGGCGGGGACGTAGTCGACGGTGGCCGAGGCGGTGTCATCGCCGAGGCGGCCCTCGATCTCGACGGAGGCCGCGGTCTCGCCGCCGCGATTGCGGACCTCGACCTCGGCCAGCCAGACGGCGCCGGCGGGGCGGATTTCGCCGAGGCGGGCCTCGATCAGGGCCGGATCGCGCGGGCCCAGGGCCTCGCCCGCGCTCACCGCCAGGGCCGCCAGCACGACCAGGCCGCCGAGCCCGCCCAGGGCCCATTCGAGCAGGGCCGGGGCGGGCGCCGGAACCGGCTTGCGCTTGCCCGCCATCAGACCAGCAGCCGGGCGGCGGCGGCGCCGACGGCGCCGGGGAAGGACAGGACCACCACGGCGTCGACGATCTCGGCCAGACCATGGCCCTGGGTGCGCCCGAACACCCACAGCACATAGAGGCTGGTCAGCAGGACGAGGCCGTAGCCGGCGACGGTGTAGTGGACGAAGGCGGCGACGGGGCGGTCGTGCGCCTCCTGCCCCGCGAAGCCGACCTTGTAGACGATGGCGTGCATGACCAGCACGGACGCGAACAGCAGGGCGACGACATGGACCGCGCTCATCCGGTAGGCGATCAGGATCATCTCCTCGGTCGGGGCCATGTTGAGGCCGAGGAACAGGGCGCCGGCGACCATCAGGAACAGCTCGCCGGGATAGGAGGCCTGATCCTCGTCGCCGATGTCCTCCTCGCCGGCGCTGAGCTGGCGGCTGGCGAGAAGGGCGCCCATGGCCCCCGCGACGGCCTGCAGGGTCAGCTGGCCGACGATCTGGCGCGACGGGGCGCCGGGCTCGAACACGCCGAAGAGGGTCAGCACCACCGCGGCGGTCAGGGCGCCGACCGCGAGGGCGACGAGGGTGTCGAGCAGGGCGTGGCCGAGGCCGCGGTGCCCGGCGCTGAAACCGGCGTAGAAGGCGAGGCCGAGCAGCAGCGGCAGGGCGACGACCAGGAAGACGGCGAGGCGGATCGGATCGAGGATGAAGCCGAACCACCACATCTCCATGGTCATCAGCAGCGGCAGGCTGAACAGCAGGGCGCCGCCGAAGGCGCGGGCCAGGTCGCGGGCGTAGTCGAGCTCGCGGCGACGGTCGAAGGCGAGGCTGATGCTCATGGCAACGGCAACGCCCGAAGGGGCGGTCAGGCTCCAGACGGGTGCGCGCCGCCGCCGTGCGGTCTAGGCTGGCTTCCCGCCCTCTCCGACCGGACAGCCGCACATGCTCACCGAAAGCTTCGACTTCACCGCCCCCGACGGCCGCGCCGTGGCCGCGCGGCTGGACCGGCCGGCCGGGCAGACGCGGGCCCATGCCCTGTTCGCCCACTGTTTCGCCTGCGGCAAGGACGCCCTGGCCTCGGCACGCATCTCGCGCGCCCTGGCCGCCGAAGGGATCGCGACCCTGCGGATCGACTTCGCCGGGGTCGAGGCGCTGCGCAGCCGGGCGGCTCCGGAGGGCTTCGGGGCCGACGTCGCCGATCTGGTCGCGGCGGCGGCGCGGATGCGGGAAGACGGGATCGCGCCTCGGCTGCTGGTCGGCCACTCGCTGGGCGGGGCTGCGGCGATCGCGGCTGCGGCGCAGCT
>JAAXIW010000389.1:2299-4013 GCA_012270135.1 Brevundimonas sp.
GCAGTCGGCTGCTCGGCAAGGAGATGTTCGAGCCGACGATGCCAGAAGAAATGCTGGTTTGGGCACAGGCGGCCAGGTACCTTTCCGGCCGTGTCCAGGGGGCAGCTTATGCGCGGCCCGGCCGCAGACCCAGTAGGGCGCGCCGGGGGCGACGATCTCCGCTCCCTCATACGGCGAACACGGACTGTAGCTGCTGGGGCCGGGACCGGAAGCGCACGTCGGCGGCCGGCTGGTGCACCTCAAGCCGGCGTTCGTCGAGGGGCTGCGCGGCCACGACCAGGCGGCGCGGCTCAAGGGCCTGGGGCGGGCCCTGCTGGTGCTGCATTCGCCGGTGGACGAGGTCGTCTCCGTCGACGAGGCAGCGGAGATCTTCGTGGCGGCGAAACATCCCAAGAGCTTCGTGTCGCTGGACCGCGCCGACCATATGCTGAGCGTGGAGGCCGATATCGCCTATGCGGCGATGGTGATCGCCGCCTGGGCCTCACGCTACGTCGAGGCTTCGGCGCGTCCGGTGGAGCCGCCTGCCGATGGCGTGGTGCGGGCCGAGGAGACCGGCGCAGGCAAATTCCAGGTCCGGGTCCACGCCGGCGGGGCCGTCCTGAACGCTGACGAACCGGTCAGCGTCGGCGGTCTGGGCTCGGGCCCGACGCCGTACGAGCTGGTCGGCGCCGGCCTGGCCGCCTGCACGGCGATGACCCTGCGGCTGTACGCCGGGCGCAAGGGCTGGCCGCTGGCGCAAGCGTCGGTCGAGGTGCGCCACGAGAAGCGCAAAGGCGAGACGCCGGCCGATCTGTTCGAACGCTCGGTGTGCATCGACGGCGAGCTGGACGCGGCGCAGCGGGCGCGGCTGCTGGAGATCGCCGACCGCTGCCCGGTACACCGGACGCTGGAGGGCGGGGCCGAAATCCGGACGGTCGAAGGCCGGCCCAGGATCGCGCCGCCCGGGGAGGAGGAACATTTCGTCGAGATGGAGCGCGCCTGCGAGGATTGAGCGGGGCGACCCCGGGCCGGCGGTGCGAGAGGGCGGCGCCGGAACCGCGACCGCAGCCCGTCGCCGGACGGACTGATCCTCGGGTCAAGGCCCGGGGGTGAAGGTCGGGGTGGTTGAGGGTTTATTCCGGAAACGCCACCAGAAGGGCGTCGAGGGCGGACTCGATGCGGGCCCAGCCGGCCTCGTCGAGAGCGCCGCCGCCGACGCCGGGCCGGGCGCCGCCGCTGAGGGCGAGGTGCTGGACGGCGGCCAGAAGCACGGCGTTGATGGCCACCGCATCGCCTGCGGGCGGGGTGCGCAGCCGGGGCCGGCGTTCGCGCATCCAGGCCTGCAGCACGGCGGAGCGTTCGGCCTCGATGCGGTTGAGCAGGGGCGAGGACTCGACCAGGGCCCAGGCCATCAGCCGCAGGGTCAGGGGGCTGGCGCGCAGGGCGCCGAGCCAAGCCGACAGGCTTTCGCGGGCGAAGGCGCGCAGGGACTCGGTGCCGGAGGCGGGCACGGCGGCGAGCGAGCGGACCAGATCGGCGTGGGCGCGGCCGGCGATGCGGGCGACCACGCCGTCGGCGCCGTCGAAATAGCGGTAGACCAGTTTCCGGTCGCAGCCGGCCTCGGCGGCCAGGGTCTGGACATTGAGGCCGGGGAAGCCGTCGCGCAGCAGGATGCGCTCGCCGGCCTCGACGATCAGGGCCTCGGTGGCGGCGCGGTCGCGCAGACGTGCGGGGG
>JAAXIW010000141.1:0-3105 GCA_012270135.1 Brevundimonas sp.
CCCAGAACACCAGCGAGACGGTGCCCAGCACCGCCAGCTCGGCGGTGCCGCCGCTGCGCGAATGGCTCAGCGCCTCGCGCATGGCGTAGAGCGGGCTGGTGCCGATGTCGCCGAAGACGACGCCGATGGCGCCGATGATCAGCCCCCATTTGCCCGCCTTGACGTGACCGCCCGCGCCCGCCGCTGAAGGGTGCGGGTGAGCCGGGGCGACGGACCGGTCCTGGGGATTGGGAGTCTGAGCGGCGGCGCGCTTGCCGTCTTCACCTTGCGGAGGGGGAGCCCCGACCATGAAGTGCCTCCGGGACGCCGCACGGCGCGGTTCCCATCTAACAAGCGGCGAGCCTTTAGGCCCTTTCGCCCGCCGGTTCAATCGTACCGCAGGTGCGAAGAGGCGGGCCGGACCCCTCCGGCGATCACTTCGTTTGTGAAAGGGCCGCCGCCGTCCTATCTTGGGGGGAACGCCATGTCCGACAGCCAACGTTTTCCCGTCGCCGCCCACGCCCTGGCCTATCTGGCCCACAAGGGCGCCTACTCGCCGGCCGAGGCCGCGCCGAGCGCGGTTCTGGCCGCCTCGGTGCCGACCAATCCGGTGGTGGTTCGGCGCGTGACCGCCCTGCTGGCCAAGGCCGGTCTGATCGCCACCCGACCCGGGGCCTCGGGCGGCGCCTGGCTGCTGCACCGACCCGAGACGATCACCCTCGACGTCGTGCTCAAGGCGGTGAACGGCTGCGCCCACCTCGGATCGCCGCCGGCCGGCGCCAAGGGCTGCCCGGTCAGCACCCACATCCCGCGCCAGGTGGCCAGGGCCCTGACCGCCGCCGACCGCGCCGCGGGCGAGGCCCTGTCGAAGATCACCATCGCCGACCTGCTGGCCGAGGATCCGCCGTCTCTGGCGCCCTTCGCCCCGCATTCGTCCTGCCCGGTCGCCGCCTGACCCGCCGCCGCACGGTCCTGATCACCGGCGCCTCGGCCGGGATCGGCGCGGCCCTGGCCCGAACCTACGCCGCGGAAGGCTGGGACCTGGTCCTCACCGCCCGCCGCGAGGGACCGCTGCGGTCTCTGGCGGACGAACTGACCGCCGGCGGAGCGACCGTCGCGGTCATCCCCGAAGACCTCGCCGACCCGGACGCCCCGCGCCGGCTTTTCGAGGCCGTTCAGGCCCGCGGCCTCACCGCCGACGGCCTCGTCAACAACGCCGGATTCAGCCGCACCGCCGGCTTTCTCCAGACTGACCCGGAGGCCCACGCCGCCATGATCCGCGTCATGCTGACCGCCCCGGTCGAGCTGGCCCGGCTGTTCGCCCCCGCCATGGTCGAGCGCGGCTACGGCCGCATCCTCAACGTCGCCTCGCTGGCGGGGCGGATGCCGGCGACCGGCGGCGACACCCTCTACGGCCCGATCAAGTCGTTCCTCATAAAGGCGTCGCAGGGCCTGCATCTGGAGCTGCGCGGGACCGGCGTCCACGTCACCGCCCTCTGCCCCGGCTACACCCTGACCGAGTTCCACGACGTCAACGGCACGCGCGCCGAGGTCTCGGCCGCCTATCCCGGCTGGATGTGGCGGACCGCCGACCACGTCGCCCGGGTCGGCTACGACGCCTGCGAGGCCAACCGGCCCAGCGTCACGCCGGGCGTCATGAACAATCTGCTGGCCGGCCTCGCCAAACACCTGCCCGACCGCCTGGCCCTCGCCATGGTCGGCGGCCACGCCAAACGGCTGAAGCGGATCTAGTGCCCGCCCGACGGATACGGCGCCGTCACATCCCCGCTGAACATCCCCGGCAGGGCCTCGCCAAGGCCGGCCAGCATGAACTGGATGGCCAGGGCGCACAGGATCAGGCCGAGCACCCGCACCACGATGGTCATGCCGACCTCGCCGAGCAGGCGGCTGATCGGTCCGGTCAGGGCGAAGATCAGGAAGGTGGCCACGCCCGCCGCGCCGATGGCCGTCAGGCCCGCGACGGTCCCGGCCGGGCCGATCTCCTGGGCCTCGCCCGCCTGGATGATGATCGTCGAGATGGCCCCGGGGCCGATCAGCAGCGGCATGGCGAAGGGCACCACCAGCCGCTGGAACCGCCGCTTGGCGTAGCCGCGCACATCGGCCGCGTCGGACACGGCGTCGGGGTCGGCGAACATCTTGAGGAAGTCGCCCCGGGTCATGTCCAGCCCGAGCAGCAGCAGCAGGATGCCGCCCGCGATCCGGAACGCCGCTAGCGAGATGCCGAAGAACTGCAGCAGGCTGAGGCCGGTGAAGAAGAAGAAGGTCAGGAAGCCGACGATGAACAGGCACAGCAGGCCGGTGACCTGCATGCGCTGCCGGGCGCTGGCCCCGGCGGTGGCCGCGGCGAAGATCGGGATGTTGCCGATCGGGTCGACCAGGTCGAACAGGGCCACGAACAGCTTGACGCCCAGATCGACCGCGTCCATGTGCTGACCTCGCCCTGCCAATTCACCATTCGCGGCCATCAAGGCTGACGCCCGCCCGCGCGTCCAGTTCTAGCTGAGCCAGAGGAGCGACGCCATGACGCCGATGCTGTCCGACCCGCGCCTGATCGTCGGCCTGGACCTGCCCTCGATCGAGGCCGCCCGGGCCATGGTCGACCGGCTCGAGGGCACGGTCACGGCCTACAAGATCGGCCTGACCCTGCTGGCCCGGCCCGCCGGCGTCGCCTTCGCCCACGAGCTCAGGGCGCGCGGCCTGACCGTTTTCCAGGACTGGAAACTGCACGACATCGGGGCCCAGGTGGAAGGCGCGGCCCGGGCCGTCGCCGAGGGCGGCTGCGACCTGCTCACCGTCCACGCCGAGCCGCAGGTCATGCGCGGCGCGGTCAGGGGGCGCGACGCGGCGGGCGCACAAACGAAACTGCTGGCGGTGACGGTGCTGACCAGCCTGTCCGACGCCGACCTCACGGACATCGGCTACGGCTTCACCGCGACGGACCTGGTCGAGCGCCGGGTCCGCCAGGCGCTCGACTGCGGCGGCGACGGCGTCGTCTCCAGCCCCCTTGAGGCCGCGCGGGTTCGCCAGATCGCCGACGAGGCGGGACGGCCTGACTTCCTGATCGTCACCCCCGGCGTGCGGCCCGAGGGCGCCGACAGGGGCGAC
>JAAXIW010000141.1:3115-4010 GCA_012270135.1 Brevundimonas sp.
CCGCCAGGGGCGACCAGCCGCGCTTGGCCCCGCCCCCCGACGCCCTGAAGGCCGGGGCCACCCACCTGGTCGTGGCCCGGCCCGTGGTGGCGGCCGACAATCCGCTGCTGGCGGCCTCGACGATCGTCGAGTCGATCGACGGCTATATGCGCCGGTAATCAGCCGCGCTCGCCGGGCTCCTGCCGGTACTGCTGGCGGGGCGGGGTCTCGCGCCGCGGCCGATACGGCCGCTCCGTCGAACGGGGCGGGGGCTCGTAGCGCGGCGGCTCGGGCAGGTAGGCGGGCGGATACGGCGCCGGCTCGCGGCAGTCGCAGTCGGCGCGACCGTCGATATAGCCCCGCTCGTAGTCGCCGATGCCGTAACCGCCCCCCGTGTCCCGCTCCCCGTAGGCGCCGTACTCGAAGCTCCCGTATTCCTCGTAGCTTTCGTAGGATTCGTACGACCGTTCCTCGTAGCGGTCGTGACGTTCGCTGTAGCCGTAGCGGCCGCCCCGGTCGTAGCCATGATCCTCGTAGCGGACGTAGCCGCCGCACGACGGCGGACGGCGCTCGTCGCGGCCGAAGCCGGTGACCACGTAGCCGAACGGCGCGCTGGCGCAGGCCAGGGCCCGCCGGTCGATGTCGTAATAGACCGGCGCCCCGTAGCCGTAACCGTAGCCGATGTCGCCGCCGTAGCCGCCGCCGCCGACATAGACCGTGCCGCCGCCGAAGCCGCCGCCGCGACCGCTGTCGACGCTATAGGCGCGGGCGTTGAAGTAGGACGTCGCCGAGGCTCCGGCGAAGGCCTGGGTGCCGGCGTTGGCGTTCACATTGACGTTCACATTGTGCGATCCGCCGCCATGTCCGCAGCACGGCGGCGGCGGCGGGCGGTGGTCGCAGCAGGGCGGGGGCGGCG
>JAAXIW010000017.1:0-734 GCA_012270135.1 Brevundimonas sp.
CCTCGGACGTGGTGTTCGCGCCGGTGCGCTCGGCGGCGCAGCGGCCGGCGGCGGCGGAGACCTTCGCCCATGCCCTGAGCCTGTCGCTGGACTTCCACCAGACCAAGCGATCCGGCGCCCTGTCGCGAACCATGGACCGCGGCTCGCGGGCGGTTGATTTCCTGATGCGGATCCTCGCCTTCAACCTGGTTCCGACCGGGGTGGAGCTGGTGCTGGCGGCCGGGGTGCTGGCCGGGAAATACGACTGGCGGTTCGGGGCCGTGGCGGTGGCCGTGGTGGCGATCTACGCCGTCTCGACCTTCGCCCTGTCGAACTGGCGGATCGAGCACCGGCGCGAGATGAACGCCGCCGACACCCAGGCGGCGGGGGTCTCGGTCGACGCCCTGCTCAACTACGAGACGGTCAAGTCGTTCGGGGCCGAGGCGCGGGCGGCGCGGGCCTATGACATGGCGCTGGGCGATTACACGCGGGCGGCGCTGAAGGCCAACAGCTCGCTGGCGCTGCTGAACGTCATCCAGGCGGTGATCATGCACCTCGGCCTCGCGGGCGGGGCGGTGGGGGCGGGCTTCGAGGCGGCGGATGCCGAGCGTATCGCCGGTGACTCCGCAATATCGGTAGTCCCCCTGATCGATACGGCGCAGAGCGGCGTCGATCTTGGAGATCAGCTTGCGCTGGCGATCGCGCGTGCGCAGTTCGATTCCCCAATCGGTTTCGGACGACGCGCGGTCGTTGAG
>JAAXIW010000017.1:744-4008 GCA_012270135.1 Brevundimonas sp.
GCCGCGACCAGTCAGTCCGGCCGTGGTCGAAGGCCGCGGCCGCGCGGTCCTGGCGGGGCTGGCGGGGGGCGAGGCGGCGGCGGGACGGCGGGGGCCGGGCGACGGCATGGCGGCCGTGCTGATCATGATCAGCCTGTATGCGCCGCTGAATATTCTGGGGTTCGCCTACCGCGAAATCCGTCAGTCCTTCATAGACATGGAGGAGATGCTGAAGGTGACGCGTCAGACGCCGCAGGTGGCCGACGCGCCGGATGCGGCGCCGTTGCCGCGACCCGTCGACGCGCGGGGCTCGGCCCTGGCCTTCGACCACGTCGGCTTCCGCCACGATGCGCGCGCCAACGGGCTGGAGGACGTCAGTTTCGTCGCGGCTCCCGGCACGACGACGGCGCTGGTCGGGCCGTCGGGGTCAGGCAAGTCGACGATCGTCAAACTGGCCCTGCGCCTGCTCGACCCGCAGGAGGGGGCGGTGCTGATCGACGGTCTCGACGCCCGCGGGGTGACGCAGGAATCGTTGCGCGCGGCGGTGGCCCTGGTGCCGCAGGATGTGGCCCTGTTCAACGACACGATCCGCGCCAACATCGGCTTCGCCCGCCCGGACGCGGACGAGGCGGCGATCTGGGCGGCGGCCGACGCGGCCGAACTGGATGAATTCATCCGCGCCCTGCCGCAGGGCATGGACACCATGGTCGGCGAGCGGGGGCTGAAGCTGTCCGGCGGGGAACGCCAGCGGGTCGGCATCGCCCGCGCCCTGCTGGCCGATCCCTGCATCCTGATCCTCGACGAGGCGACCAGCGCCCTGGACAGCCGCACCGAGGCGGCGATCCAGAAGACCCTGCGGCGGGCGCGGGCGGGGCGAACGACGCTGGTGGTGGCGCACCGGCTGTCGACCATCGCCGACGCCGACCAGATCCTGGTGCTGAAGGCGGGACGGATCGTCGAGCGGGGCGCGCACCACGAGCTGGTGGCGCGGCAGGGCGGGGAGTATGCGGCGCTGTGGCGCAAGCAGACGCGGGGCGCGCGGACCGGGACTCAGCCCGTCTGACCGAATTTCCTGGCGACCATGGAGGCCAGCTGGGAAACGACGGCGTCGCGCTGCTCCGTCGCGTCGGCCGGAAGCGCGTGCAGCAGCTGAAGCGACTGGATATGCACGGACAGGATGCGCCAGTCGAAGGTCTGCTCGGCCGCGGCGCGGTCCACCATGTCGCACAGGCTGGTCGCCACGGTGCAGATCCTCTCCATGCCGAAGGGGCTGGCGGCGTCGATGAGGTGGTTGGCTGACTGGTAGATGCGGCGGAGACTCTCGTCCTTCTGGTCCTGGGTGGTCGGCTGCTGCATGGCCACCAGGTCGCCGATGTGGCGGGAGATTTCCTCCAGCGCCTTGCCGCGCAGCTTGTCGATGTTCTCGCGGGCGCGGGTCAGGGCGACGCCGACGGCGATGCCGCCGGCGCTGTCGATCATCCTGGCGCGGCGGGACGTCTTGCGGGCATGGGTGATGACGGTCATTCAGCGGCCCCGGCGGCGGCCTTCCGGGCCTCGAACTCTGCACGACGGATGACATCGGAGCGCCGCTCGGCGCCCGGAGGGTCGCCCTGGCGGAACCGGCGGTCCGGTCCGAAATAGTCGCCGACCTCAAGGAACGGCCGGCTGTCGCGCGCGACCCAGACGATCCGCTCCAGCAGGCTGGTGGCGCTGAACGGCTTGGTGACGATGTAGTTGGCGCCGCAGTTGCGCGCCTTGTTGACCATCGAGCGGCGGATATGGGCCGCGGTCATGATGACGGGAACGAAGGCGTTGGGCGGTCCCGAGCGCCGCAGCCACTGAACCAGTTCGAAGCCATCCATGCCGGGCATCTCGCAATCGACCACCAGCAGGTCGACCTCGGCCTCGGCGATGATCTCCATCGCCTCGGGGGCGCTGCGGCAGGAATATCTGGTGCGGATGCCGAAGCCGAGAAGCGCGCTGGTGGTGATCTCGGCAGAGAAGGACGAGTCGTCCACCACCATGGTGACGGCGCCCGTCAGATTGATGATGGCGGTTTCGCGAAGCGCTTCGCCGACACTACTCATACGCGTTTTCCTGACCGAGCTGCGCACTGCAACCCAGACTATAACGGAGCGTTGCCAGACAACCGTGGCTGAACGGTTAACGAAGCCTCAGCCCATGCGTCCGATGGCGTAGAAGCGGTCGGCGCGGGCCTTGCGGATCTGTTTGGGCGACAGGGCCGACAGGGTGGCGAGTTCCTCGGAGAGGGCCTCGCCGACCGACTGGATCGCCGCCGCAGGGTCGGCGTGGGCGCCGCCGACCGGTTCGGGGATGATTCGGTCGACGATCTTCAGTTCGACGAGATCCGGGGCGGTGATCTTCATGGCCATGGCCGCGTCCTTCGCCCGGGCCCCGTCGCGCCACAGGATACCGGCCGCGCCCTCGGGCGAGATGACCGAATAGATCGAATGCTCGAGCATCAGCACCCGGCCGGCGGCGGCGATGGCGATGGCTCCGCCCGAGCCGCCTTCGCCGGTGACGGTGGCGATGGAGGGGACCCCGAGGGTCAGGCAGCGTTCGGTGGAGCGGGCGATGGCCTCGGCCTGGCCGCGCTCCTCGGCGCCCAGGCCGGGATAGGCGCCGGCGGTGTCGACGAAGCTGAGCACCGGCAGGCCGTATTGCTCGGCCATATCCATCAGCCGGACCGCCTTGCGGTAGCCCTCGGGCCGGGCCATGCCGAAATTGTGGGTCAGACGGGTCTGGGTGTCGTGGCCCTTCTCGTGGCCCATGACCACGACGGCCTGACCGCGGAAGCGGGCGAGGCCGCCGAGAATCGCCTGGTCGTCGCCGAACTGGCGATCGCCCTTCAGCTCGACGAAGTCGGTGAACAGCCCCTCGACATAGTCGACAAAATGCGGCCGCTGCGGGTGGCGGGCGACCTGGGTCTTCATCCATGGATCGCGGTCGGCATAGGTCTTCTTGCGAAGCTGCTCGGCCTTCTTGCGCAGGCCCTCCACCTCGGCGTCGAACGAACCGGAGGTCGAGGAGAGCAGGTTCAGCTCCTCGATCTTGGCCTCCAGATCGGCGATCGGCTTTTCGAATTCGAGGTAGTGGGTGGCCATCAGGCGTCCGGAACAGGCGCGCGTCTGAGCGCAACGGAAGGCGGCGGAACCTAGTGGGGTGAACGCCGGGGGGCAAGCGGCGGTTCAGTCGTCCTTCGCCAGGGGATGTTTGTCGCGAACCACCTGGGCAAGGCGGTCGGTGGCGACATGGGTGTAGATC
>JAAXIW010000058.1 GCA_012270135.1 Brevundimonas sp.
GGATCGGAGCGCGCGGAGGCGCGCGAACAACGGCGCGCGGCCCGCGCCGAACGCCAGGCCGCCGCCTCGCCCCCGCCGGCCCCGTCCCAGCCCCGGGCGGAGAGACCCTCTCGTCCGGAGGTTCGCCAGGACCGCCGGGAAGACCGGCAGGAACGCAGGCAGGACCGCCGGGAAGATCGTCAGGAACGACGCGCCGAACGCCCGAATCCCCCGGCTCGTCCCGAAGTCCGTCAGGACCGGCGCGAGGACCGCCAGGATCGTCGGGAGGACCGTCGCGACGACCGGCAGGAGCGGCGTCAGGACCGCCGCGAAGATCGCCAGGATCGCCCCACCCGGCCGCAGGACCGGCAGGAGCGTCGTGAAGAACGCCGCGATTTCCGCGAGGATCGCCGCGATTACCGCCAGGATCGGCGTCAGGACCGGCGCGAGGACCGGCAGGAACGCCGCGAGGATCGCCGCGAGTACCGGGAGTTCCGCCAGCGCTTCAACGGAGACCAGGGGCGGCGCGACTGGAACCGGCGTCATGGCCGCGACTGGTGGCGCAGCGACCGGCGCTGGCGTGGCTACAGCGGCATCCGCATCGGCTTCTATTTCGCGCCCGGATACGGCTACTACAACGTGCCGCGCAGCTACTGGAACCAGACCTGGCGGGTCGGCGACTACCTGCCGTCGCTCTTCTGGCGCTACCGACTGGACGACTGGCGGACCTACGGCCTGGGCTATCCGCCGGCGGGCACCCGATGGGTGCTGGTCGACAACACCATCTATCTGATCGACGAGTACGACGGCTACATCATCGACGTCATCTACGACGCCTGGAGCTGGTAGGCCGTCAGCCTACGGATGGAACGCCGGCCGATCACGATCGGCCGGCGTTCCGCCGTCCGCGATCGAGGTTGCAGCCGTCCCCGGCGCGCGTCAGAACCACAGGCATGAGCGACGCGGCGATCAGCGACACCACCACCGGCGAGGAGGTCCCCTCCTCCCGCGCGCCGCAGCTGCACCTGTCCGAAGAGCTGATGGTGTCGCCGGCGAGGTTCTTCAACCGCGAAATCTCCTGGCTCAGGTTCAACGGCCGCGTGCTGGAGGAAGCCGCGAACCCGGCCCATCCCCTGCTGGAACGGCTGCGCTTCCTGTCGATCTCGGCCAACAATCTCGATGAGTTCTTCATGACCCGCGTCGCGGGACTGAAGGGCCAGGTGCGGGAGCGGGTCCGGGTTCTGTCCGCCGACGGGCTGACTCCGGCGGAGCAGCTCGAGACGGTCAGCGTCGCCGCCGGGAAGCTGATGGACGAGCAGCAGCGCCGTTGGCGCAAGCTGCGCAAGGAGCTGACCACGGCGGGCATCGAGGTGGTGGATCCCGCCAAGATCACCCGCACCGAACGCGAACGGCTGGAGCCCGAGTTCCTCAGCCAGCTGTTCGCCATCCTGACTCCGATGGCCATCGACCCGGCCCATCCCTTTCCCTTCCTGCCCAACCTTGGTTTCTCGCTGGCGCTGAAACTGAGGCGCCGGTCCGACAACCGGATGCTCTACGCCCTCGTGCCCGTGCCGACGCAGGTGAAGCGGTTCTGGCCGCTGGCCACCGACGGGCGGTCCAAACCGGGACGCAAGCGCTATGTGGCGCTGGAGAGCCTGCTGACACTGTTCATCGACCATCTGTTCCCCGGCTGCGAGGTGCTGGAGCGCGGCGTGTTCCGCCTGATCCGGGACTCGGACATCGAGATCGAGGAGGAGGCCGAAGATCTGGTCATGGAATTCGAGGAGGCGCTGAAGCAGCGCCGCCTCGGATCGGTGGTGCGCATCAAGATCGAGGCATCGATGCCCGATGATCTGCGCACCTTCATCACCGACGAGCTGAACGCCGCGCCGCAGGACATCGTTCTCGTCGACGGCATGCTGGGCCTGGCCCAGATCTCGGATCTGATCCCGTCCGGCCACCCCGACCTCAAATTCCCCGGCTACGAGCCGCGCTATCCGGAGCGGGTCCGGGACAACGGCGGCGACATCTTCGCGGCGGTCCGCGAGAAGGACATGCTGATCCACCACCCGTTCGAGAGCTTCGACGTGGTGGTGCAGTTCCTGCGTCAGGCGGCGCGCGATCCGCATGTCATCGCGATCAAGCAGACTCTCTATCGGACTTCGCGCGACAGCCCGATCGTCGCCGCCCTGATCGAGGCCGCCGAGAACGGCAAGAACGTCACCGCCCTGGTCGAGATCAAGGCGCGCTTCGACGAGGAGGCCAACCTGAGATGGGCGCGCGCCATGGAGCGGGCCGGGGTCCACGTCGTCTTCGGCTTCGTCGAGTACAAGACACACGCCAAGTTGAGCGTCGTGGTGCGGCGCGAGGGCGAGGCGCTGAAGACCTACTGCCATTTTGGCACCGGGAATTATCACCCGGTGACAGCGCGCATCTACACCGACCTCAGCCTTTTCACCTGCAACCCGGTCCTCGGACGGGACGCCACCAGGGTGTTCAATTACATCACCGGCTATGCGGCTCCCGACGAGCTGGAGGCGCTGGTGGTGTCGCCGCTGAATATGAAGGAGACCCTCATCGACCTGATCGGCCACGAAATGGCCGCGGCGGCCAAGGGCAAGCCGGCGGCCATATGGGCCAAGATGAATTCGCTGGTCGATCCGGCCGTGATCGACGCCCTGTATCGCGCCAGCCAGTGGGGCGTGCGCATCGAATTGGTCGTGCGCGGCATCTGCTGCCTGCGTCCCGGGGTGCCCGGCCTCTCCGAGAATATCAGGGTCAAGTCGATCGTCGGCCGCTTCCTCGAGCACAGCCGCATCGTGGCCTTCGCCAATGGCCGCGACCTGCCGCACGATCGGGCGAAGCTGTTCATCTCGTCCGCCGACTGGATGAATCGCAACCTCGACCGGCGCGTCGAGTTGATGACACCGGTGCTGAACGCCACCGTCCACGACCAGGTGCTGGATCAGATCATGGTGGCTAACCTCAAGGACGACGCGCAGAGCTGGGTGCTGGACTCCAGCGGGGACTACAACCGGGTGTCCCCGGCGGATCCCGACCGGCCGTTCTCCGCGCACAGGTATTTCATGACCAATCCAAGCCTGTCGGGACGCGGACGCAAGGTGAAGACCCTGCCCGGCCAGCTGAGCTACGAGCCGTCGCGGAAGAAGCGTTGATGCCGGACACCGCCGTTCCGGCGTTCGCCGCCATCCGCGAATTCGCGGCGATCGATATCGGCTCGAACTCGGTCCGTCTGGTCCTGTATCGCCTCGAGGGGCGCGCGATCTGGACGGTGTTCAACGAAAAGGTGCTGGCCGGCCTGGGCCGGGACCTCGCCACGACCGGTCGCCTGTCCGAAGAGGGCGCCGCCTTGGCGTTGACCGCCCTGAAACGGTTCGCCGCAGTGCTCGACGGGGTCAAGCCGGCGCAGACCTTCGTCGCAGCGACGGCGGCGGTGCGCGAGGCCAGCGACGGTCAGGCCTTCTGCGAACGGGTGGCGGCGGAGACCGGGTTGGTCATCCGTGTGCTGTCCGGCGAGGAGGAGGCGCGCTACGCGGCCTTCGGCGTGATCGCAGGTATTCCGCTGGCGGACGGTGTCGCCGGCGACCTCGGCGGGTCCAGCCTCGAACTGGTCCGGATCGAGGAGGGACGGGTCGGGCGCGGCGTCACCCTGCCGCTGGGTCCGTTCTCGCTGGCGGGTGACGGCCCGATCGACCCCGCCAGGCTGCGAGACGCCATCGCCGCCCGGCTGAAACCAGCCGGAGACTACAGGACCGACACTCTCTACGCCGTCGGCGGCGCCTGGCGAACGCTGGCGCAGGTCCACATGGGCCACGCCCGCTATCCGCTGCACATCGTGCATCAGTACGTCATCGAGGCCGACGAGGCGAGGGACATCGCCCGGCTGATCGCCCGCTCATCAAGGGCCTCGCTGGAGCGCTGGAAGGGCCTTTCGAAGAAGCGGGCCGCGACGCTGCCGCCCGCCGCCATGGTGCTGGAGGGTCTGCTTGAGG
>JAAXIW010000347.1:0-15303 GCA_012270135.1 Brevundimonas sp.
CCTTTCGGCCCAGGACGCCTGGCGCGCCCATTACCCCGAGATCGAGGCGCTCGACGCCGCATTCCGGGCGCCGCTCGCGGCCTATCTGCGCGGCCACGCCACCGGCAGCGCCGACGAATTCCGGCCCGCCTTCCACCCCGACGCCCAGCTCTGGGGGATGCGCAACGGCGCCCTGATCCGCATGACCGCCGAGGAGTACATCGGCCGAGCCTCCGGTTCTCCCCCCGCGGATGAGGCGCTACGCCGGCGCTGGATCGAGTCCATCGACGTCACCGGCGACACCGCCGTGGCCAAGATCGTGCTCGACTATCCGGCCGTCCGCTTCACCGACTACATGGCCCTGTCGCGCATCGACGGACGCTGGGTGATCGTCAACAAGATGTTCCAGGCCGACCCCAAGGCTCCGGCGGGCTGATCACGCTGCAGACGGCCAGGCCCTGCCAGCCCTTGCCCCCTTGAGGATCCGGCGGCGGCCTCAGTCCTTCATCGAATCCGCGAAGCGCTGGAACAGGTAGAGGCTGTCGGTCGGCCCCGGCGACGCCTCCGGGTGATGCTGCACGCTGAACACCGGCCGATCCTTCAGGGCGATGCCGCAGTTGGTGCCGTCGAACAGGCTGACGTGCGTCTCGACCACGGCGTCCGGCAGGCTGTCGCGGTCGACCGTGAAGCCGTGGTTCATGGACACGATCTCGACCTTGCCGGTGGTCAGATCCTTGACCGGATGGTTCGCGCCGTGGTGGCCCTGATCCATCTTCACGGTCTTCGCCCCCAGCGCCAGCGCCAGCATCTGGTGGCCGAGACAGATGCCGAACAGCGGCTTGCCGCTATCCACCAGCTTGCGGATCTCCGGCACCGCATACTGGCCGGTCGCGGCCGGGTCGCCCGGCCCGTTCGACAGAACCACCCCGTCCGGATTGCGCGCCAGAATGGCCTCGGCCGTCGTGTCGGCCGGCACCACCGTGATCTTCGCCCCGGTCGAGGCCAGCGCCCGCAGGATATTGCGCTTTACGCCGTAGTCGATGACTACCACCGACTTGTCGGCGGCGTCGACCCGCGGATGGCCCTCCGGCCAGTCCCACAGCCCCTCATCCCAGTCGAACGACTGCAGGGTCGAAGCGTCCCTGGCCAGATCAAGCCCGACCAGTCCGCTCCACGCCTTCGCCTGGGCGACGAGCGCGTCGATATCGAACCGCCCCTCGGGATCGTGGGCGATCACTGCGTGCGGCGCGCCGGCGTCACGGATGCGCGCCGTCAACTGGCGGGTGTCGACTCCGGCCAGTCCGACCACCCCCCGCCGCTTCATCCAGCCGTCGAAATCGCTGTCGCTGCGCCAGTTGGCCGGATCGGTGGGCGCATCGCGGAAGATCGCCCCGCGCGCCGAGGTGTCCGATCCGCCGCCGATCTGCTCCACATCCTCGACGTTCACACCGGTGTTGCCGATGTGCGGGAAGGTGAAGGCCAGGATCTGGCTCATGTAGGATGGGTCCGTCAGGATCTCCTGATAGCCCGTCATGGCGGTGTTGAAGACCACCTCGCCGAGGGCCAGGCCGGTCGCGCCGCAGCCGATGCCCTGCAGTATGGTTCCGTCCGCCAGCGCGAGCACGCCGGTGACGCCGGGAAGAAGCTTGGTGGTCATGACGGGCTCCGTAGCATCGAATCCGGGCGGGCAAACGGCGCGGTGGTTAGGCGTCGCCCGCTGCCGGGTCAACGCGCGGCGGAGACTTTCTGAGGAAAGCCAGCCAGGCGAGGCTGGTCACGACGAAGAACCCGACCGTCGGCAGAATGTATCCCGGCGCCGCCGCGGCCACGGCGGCGGTTGCGAACAGGAAGCCGGCGACGGCGGTGATCCGGGCGCCGGACCACCGCGCCATTCTGAACAGGGCGGCCGAGCAGATGGCGTAGACGACGAGGCTGAGCACCGCCGTTACGCCGACCAGAATGCCGAACTGGCCGCCGAGGGTCGGCTGGCCCGAGATCACCGCCACCACGCTCATGATCGCGCCGCCCAGCAGTGGATTGGCGATAGGCGTGCGCTCGCCGGCGCCGAATCCGCTCGGCAGCCAGCCCTTGCGCGCCGCCGACCGCGCCGTCTCGCCGCCCAGCATGACCCAGCCGCCGACGGTGCCCACGGTCTTCACAACGGCGCAGATCGCCACCAGGCCGGCGATCGATGCTCCGAACACCCGGGCCGCCAGATCGGCGTAGGGGCTGGTCGAACTGGCCAGCACATCTGCGGGGATGACTCCGAACACCGCCACCGTCGCGGCGACGTAGACGACGGTCGCCAACAGGACCCCCGCGACCGAGGCCCGGCCGACGTCCCGCGCCGGATGCTTGACCCGGACCGACAGGGCCGCGGCGCTTTCCACGCCGAGGAAGGCCCAGAAGATGATCGCGAGCGACGCCGGCACGCTCTGCGCCAGCGGCGTTCCGGTCGGGCTCCACGAGGCTGCGAAGGTCTCCGGATCGAAGGCCGCGAAACCCGCCGCCACCGCGATCGCGATCGGCGCCAGCCCGATCGCCAGCGCTACGGCCGCCAGCCCCGCCGCGGCCCGCGCTCCGATGATGTAGGCGAACGTCGCCAGCCAGATGATTCCGAGATTGCAGAAGGTCGCCGCCACCGGGTCGCTCAGCGCCGGCCAGAAGAACCCCAGATAACCGGTGGCCGCCACCGCGATGGCGACATTGCCGACCAGGCACGCGGTCCAGAACGCAAGCGCCGTCTGGTAGCCGAAAAATCGCCCCAGCCCCCGCTCAGCGAAGCCGGGCAAGCCGTCCGCGTCCGGCTGCAGCCGTCCCAGCGCCCCGAACACCAGCGCCAGCGTCACCGCCCCGCCTCCGGCGACCAGCCAGCCCACCAGACTGGAACTGCCGACCGGAGCCAGGCTGACGGGCAGCAGATAGAGGCCGGAACCGATCATGTTGCCCGCCACGCCCAGCGCCGCCAGCCCCCAGCCCAGCTTGTGGCGGTCCGGCAGCGGCTCCTCGGCGAGCGGCAGGTTGCGCGACGTGGCGATCATCCATGGACCTCGGCGAGACGGGACTGGAACCAGGCCACGGCGGCCTCATGCCGGGCGCTGAGCACGCCTGTATCATAGGCCCCGGCCGAGAGGTTGGCCTGCACCGCCTCGCAGATGCCGGCGTCCTCCGCGGTCAACCGGTCCGAAGCTTCCAGCGCCCCGCCCAGGGCTTCGGCGCCGTCGTCGTTGAGGAACAGGTAGTCCAGCCGCGTTTTCCCCGGACCCACCGGCGTCATCCGCTCGATCATGCCGCCGTCACGCTCGACGATGATCCCCATATTGGGCCCCAGCCAGGCCCAGACGCCCGCCTGCGGCCCGTCGTTGACCCCCACCGCCTCCTGCACGACCAGCTCGCCGTCGACCCGGACCCGGTACTCCGCCGACCCCAGCTCCTCCGCCAGCACCGGATGCACCGAGCCGATGTGGTAGCCCTCCAGATAGTTCTCTGCGTAGACCTTCCAGTCGCACGCCAGATCATGGCTCCTGCGCAACGCCGGCGCGGCCATCTCAAGGCCCCGCTCGGCTATCAGGCCGTCCAGAACGGCGACATGGGAGGACAACGGCGACGCCCCGGAGTCCAGATTCACGAACACCAGCCCCCGCCATGTCTCCAGCCGCACCGTGAGCAGGCCGTGCTCGCGGGGATCGAAACCCGCGGCCGCGCCGAACCCGGTAGCCGCCCGCAACCGTCCGTCCAGCGCATAGCGCCAGCCGTGGTAGGCGCAGACCAGTTCACCGTCGCAATGACCGGCCGCGCCCTGCACCAGCGGGCCCGCGCGATGGCGGCAGACATTGTGGAAGGCCCGCAAGGCGCCGTCCCGCCCGCGCACCGCCAGCAGACGATGACCGGCCACATCCGCGGCGATCCAGTCCCCGGCCGTCGCCGCCTCCCCCTCATGGCCCAGAAACAACCAGGCGCGGCTGAACACCGCCGCGCGCTCGCGCGCCCAGGCCTCGGGACCGCCGTAGAGGCTGGCTGGGAGCGTGGTCTGCATGACCGATCAAGGCCTGCGGTCTGTCGCCGCGTCAACCGCCGTCAGACGATGATGGCCTCCATGCCCGCGAACACGGCGTGCGTGGCGCCCGCCGCCTGGGCCGCCAGGCCGCGATCCGGGCGCAGGTTGAGCAGCATGACCTGCGGGCAGGCGTTCCGGGCCGCCTGGATCAGAACCGTCGCCCCCTGCCAGTCCCGGGCGCTCTCGTGTTCGACGCCGGCGAAGTCGATGGCCAGACACTGGGCGCGAACCTGCGACAGCCTCTGCGCCGCTCCCGGATCCGGCGCCACATGCAGGATCAGCCCCAGCGATCCGGTCTCGAAATGCTGGATGGCTTCCTGGATCGCGTCCGGCGGAGCGTTTTCAAGCCCGCCCATGACCTCGACCAGCATGGCGCCGGGCGCCGATTCGTGCTGCATCTCCGCGCACAGCAGGTCGAAGCGGCCGCCGCTCGAAGCCACCGTGCGCCAGAAGGCCGGCACCACGCCGCTGTCGTCCCGCCCCAGTCGCAACAGGTCGAGACCGTTCCTGAGCGTCTGAATGTCGATGTTGAGCAGGTCCGCGGGCTCCAGGGTGCGCCGCGCGAGGCCGATCAGCGCGCTCTCGCCGCCGCGATGGCGAACGCTCCGGCGGATGCGGCGGGCGACCGGTGTGGAGCGGACGAGGTCGAAGACGGGTTGCGCCGCCAGGGTCACGATCAGTTCGCGGCGGGCGCGAGTCAGCAGTGTGAAGGTCAGGCTCTCATAGGGCGCTGAATAGGACCGGCGCTCGCCGATACGGGCGATCGCCTCCTGCATGCCATCCCCGGGCGCGTCATCGGCCCGAGAAGGCCCGGACGGAACCGGGTACCCTGGGTCGTTCCTCATGACCGTTCTCTCCAAGCCGGTCGAAAGAGATGCCCCCGGGTCTCAGCAAGCGCCCCAAGGTGAAAACATAACCCTGATGAACGTGGTCAAAGTCCGTTGACCATGCCGATTCCCGGAGCGGGACCCAGTGCGGTTCAGGGCGTTGACCAGACAGCCGTGGCGGGTCAGGAGAGCCCATGACCATCACCACGGTCGGCCTCGACGCCGACGACACCCTCTGGCACAACGAGACGGTCTTCCGCCTGACGCAGGCGCGCTTTCTCGACCTGCTGACGGACCACGACAATGCGGCGATCGAGGCGCGGCTGGCCGAGATCGAGCGCCGCAATCTCCGGCTTTATGGTTACGGCGTGAAGGGTTTCACCCTCTCGATGATCGAGACGGCCATGGAGATGTGCGACGGCGATCCGCCGTCCGGCGCGATCAGAGAAATTCTGGCGGCCGGACGCGAGATGCTGGCCCACCCGGTCGAGACCCTGCCCGGGGTCGATGAGGCGCTGGCCCGGCTGTCGGAGCGATATCGGCTGGTCCTGATCACCAAGGGCGATCTGCTGGACCAGGAACGCAAGCTGGCGGCGTCGGGCCTCGGCGACCTGTTCGCCGCCGTCGAGATCGTCTCCGAGAAGGACGGGTCCACCTACGAGCGGGTGTTCACCCGCCACGGAACGGGCGCGCAGGAGGCGGTGATGGCCGGAAACTCGATGAAGTCGGATGTTCTTCCGGCGCTGCATGCCGGGGCCTTCGCGGTCCACATTCCGTATCACGTCACCTGGGCGCACGAACTGGCGGATGCGCCAGAGGGACACCCACGCTACGGCGCGCTGGACCGGATCGACGCCCTGCCCGGCTGGATCGATGCACGGTCGGACGGATAAGCGCTTGCTCCCGCGCCGCGCCCTCTTTAGACCGGCCGCTTAACCGACAACCCGACCAGCCCGCGCAGGCGACGACGCCCGCGCCGGGTCCGCGCGCGCGAGGAGAGCAGCCGCCTTGACCGACGACGACGTCCCTCACGAAGAGCGCGACGCCATGATCCGGGCGACCCTGGCCGAGCACGGCGACAGCGGGGTCACGCCCCGGCACACCCTGTTCTACTTCTACGGGGACGGGGCCCACGACGACCTGAACGAGGTGGCCCGGCGAGCCGGCTTCCTGACGCGGGGACAGGACGACTGCACCGTCCTCGAAACCACGATGGCGGTGGACGAAGCCTCGTTTTCGCCCGTCTCCACCATGATGCAATCCTGGGCCGCGGCCTTCCAGCTGGACTACGACGGCTGGGAGTGCGCGGTGCTGACGAACTGAAGGTCTGAACGAGATGCCGAAGCGCACCGACATCCAGTCGATCCTGATCATCGGAGCGGGTCCGATCGTGATCGGGCAAGCCTGTGAGTTCGATTACTCGGGCGTTCAGGCCTGCAAGGCGCTGAAGGCCGAGGGATACAGGGTCATCCTGGTCAATTCCAATCCGGCCACGATCATGACCGACCCGGAGGTGGCCGACGCCACCTATATCGAGCCGATCACGCCGGAGATGGTCGAGAAGATCATCGCGAAGGAGCGCCCCGACGCCCTGCTGCCGACCATGGGCGGCCAGACGGCGCTGCACACCGCCCTGGCCCTGGACGCCAGCGGCGCACTCAAGAAATGGGGCGTCGAGATGATCGGGGCCCGGGCCGACGTCATCGACAAGGCCGAGGACCGTCAGAAATTCCGCGACGCCATGGACAAGCTGGGCCTCGAAAGCCCGCGGTCCAAGGCCATCCACCACATCGACGAGGCCGACGACGCCCTGGAGTTCGTCGGCCTGCCGGCCATCGTCCGGCCCAGCTTCACCCTCGCCGGCACCGGCGGCGGCATCGCCTACAACGTCGAGGAGTTCCGCGAGATCGTCGAGCGCGGCCTCGACCTGTCCCCGACCACCGAGGTGCTGATCGAGGAGTCGGTGCTGGGCTGGAAGGAGTACGAGATGGAGGTCGTCCGCGACAAGGCGGACAACTGCATCATCATCTGCTCGATCGAGAACGTCGATCCGATGGGCGTCCACACGGGCGACTCCATCACTGTCGCCCCCGCCCTGACGTTGACCGACAAGGAATATCAGCGGATGCGGACGGGCTCGATCAATGTGCTCCGCGAAATCGGGGTCGAGACCGGCGGCTCGAACGTCCAGTGGGCCATCAATCCCGCCGACGGCCGCATGGTGGTGATCGAGATGAACCCGCGCGTGTCGCGCTCCTCGGCGCTGGCGTCCAAGGCCACGGGCTTTCCGATCGCCAAGGTCGCGGCCCGTTTGGCGGTCGGCTACACCCTCGACGAACTGACCAATGACATCACCGGCGTAACCCCGGCCTCGTTCGAGCCCTCGATCGATTATGTGGTCACCAAGATCCCCCGCTTCGCCTTCGAGAAATACCCGGGCTCCGAGCCCCTGCTGTCGACCTCGATGAAGTCGGTGGGTGAGGTCATGGCCATCGGCCGGACCTTCCAGGAGTCGATGCAAAAGGCCCTGCGCGGACTCGAAACCGGCCTGACCGGCTTCAACGAGATCGACATCGACGGCGTCGTCGACGTGGAGGACGAGGCCTCGGCCCGCGCCGCCATCGTGCGCGCCCTTGGACAGCCGACCCCGGACCGCATCCGCGTCATCGCCCAAGCCTTCCGCCATGGTCTGACGGTCGAGGAAGTCAACGCCGCCTGCTCCTACGAGCCCTGGTTCCTGCGCCAGATCGCCGACATCGTCCGCACCGAGGGCCACGTCGTGGTCCGGGGTCTGCCCACGACCGCGACCGAGTTCCGCAAGCTGAAGGCCAAGGGCTTCTCTGACGCCCGCCTCGGCCAGCTGACCGGCCAGACCGAAGCCGCCGTCCGAAAGGCCCGACGCGCCCTCGACGTCCGCCCGGTGTTCAAGCGCATCGACACCTGCGCCGCCGAGTTCGCCTCGGCCACGGCCTATATGTATTCGACCTACGAGACCGGAGCGCTGGGCCAGGTTCCGGCCTGCGAGTCCGAGCCAAGCGACAGAAAGAAAGCGATAATTCTGGGCGGCGGACCCAACCGCATCGGGCAAGGCATCGAGTTCGATTACTGCTGCTGTCACGCGGCCTTCGCCTTCGACGACATCGGCGTCGAGTCGATCATGGTCAACTGCAACCCCGAGACCGTCTCGACCGACTACGACACCTCTGACCGTCTGTATTTCGAGCCGCTGACGGCCGAGGACGTGCTGGAACTGATCGAGGTGGAGCGCTCGAAGGGCGAGCTGATCGGCGTCGTTGTCCAGTTCGGCGGCCAGACCCCGCTGAAGCTGGCCCATGCCCTGCACGAGGACGGCGTACCGATCCTCGGCACCAGCCTCGACTCCATCGACCTGGCCGAGGACCGCGAGCGGTTCCAGAAGATGCTCAACGACATCGGCCTGATGCAGCCGCCGAACGGGTTGGCTCGCTCGGCCGAGGAAGCGGCGGCCAAGGCCGAGGAGGTCGGCTACCCCGTCGTCCTGCGCCCCTCATATGTGCTGGGCGGGCGCGGCATGATGATCGTCCACGACCGTGAGCAGCTGGACCGTTACGTCCATGAAGCCATGCGGGTCTCGGGCGACGATCCGGTGCTGATCGACCATTATCTGAACCGGGCGACCGAGGTCGACGTCGACGCGCTGTGCGATGACGAGACGGTGTTCGTGGCCGGCGTGCTGGAGCACATCGAGGAAGCGGGCGTGCATTCGGGCGACAGCGCCTGCTCCATGCCGCCCCACTCCCTGTCGGCGGAGACAGTGGCCGAGCTCAAGCGTCAGACCGAGGCCATGGCCCGGGCCCTGAAGGTGCGCGGCCTGATGAACGTCCAGTTCGCCATCGAGGAGCCGCACTCGGCCGAGCCGCGTATCTTCGTGCTGGAGGTCAATCCGCGCGCCAGCCGCACCGCGCCGTTCGTGGCCAAGACCATCGGCCAGCCCATCGCCTCGATCGCCGCCAGGGTGATGGCCGGCGAGCCGCTGAAGTCCTTCGGCCTGGCGGACACGCCGTACGACCACATCGCGGTCAAGGAAGCCGTCTTCCCGTTCGCCCGGTTCGCCGGTGTCGACACGGTGCTGGGCCCCGAGATGCGTTCGACCGGCGAGGTCATGGGCCTTGACTGGAAGCGCGATGGCGAGGCCGACATGGCCCCCGCCTTCGCCCGCGCATTCGCCAAGTCCCAGATCGGCGGCGGCACGAAACTGCCGACGCAGGGGTGCGCCTTCGTCTCGGTCAAGGAGGACGACAAACCCTTCATCGTCGAGGCCGTGAGGACGCTGATCGGCGAGGGTTTCTCGATCATCGCCACCGGCGGCACCCACGCCTATCTGACCGGCCGGGGCTTCGAGGTCGGTCTGGTGAAGAAGGTGCTGGAAGGCCGCCCCCACATCGTCGACGCGATGAAGAACGGCGAGGTCCAGCTGGTCTTCAACACCACCGAGGGCAAGCAGTCGCTGCAGGACAGCTTCAGCCTGCGCCGCACCGCCCTGATGATGAAGATCCCCTACTACACCACGACGGCGGGAGCGCTGGCGGCGGCGCAGGCCATCGGGGCGATCAAGGCCGGCGACCTCGATGTGCGGCCGATCCAGGACTATGCGCACGGGTGAAGGGTTAGGTTGCGCCGCTGCCCGCGCCGTCATGACGCTGGGCTGGCAATCCGCGAAATTATAGTCTGGTTGAGCGGAGAACATCCCGCGTTTTCAACCTCATGATCGATTCTGGAACCGATCTTCCATCCGGATAGGCCGGCGGGGGCATAATGCAGGCGGCCTGTCGCCTTCGGCAGGCGCCGGTCTTTGACAACCGCATTCCCGCCGCGCCGCGCCAAGCGCGCCGATGCAGACCCTGCCGACTCTGCACCCCCTGTTCACCGCCGCCGACCTTGCCGACGGCGCCGGCTCTGCACCTCCTGTTTTTTGACGGGCGGCTTGGCGGGTCAGCGAAGATCATGCGGTCGATGCCGCCGGCCAGATGCGCTCGGCCGGGTCGCTGGAGCGGATGTGGGAGGCGATGCGGTGCGGGCCGGATCGCTGACGTGGTGGCGCGACGTCGCTAGATCCCCGCCGACGGCTCCGGCTCGGCCACCGCATCCCCGCCCCCCACGATCCGCGCCGCCGCCAGATCGGCGGTGACATTGCCGATGGTGCGGAAGATGTCGGGGATGACCTCGACCGCCAGCAGCAGCGGCAGAACCTGGATCGGCACGCCCATGGCCAGGCAGATCGGGGCGATCGAGACGAAGAAGCTGACCTGCCCCGGCAGGCCCACCGAGCCGATCGAGATCGCGATGGCGGTCAGGCCGCCGGCGATCCAGGCGGCCGGGCCAAGATCGACGCCATGCAGATGGGCGACGTAGATCACCACCCCCAGGTTGGCGACGGGGCTGGTGATGCGGAAGACGGCCACCGCAAGCGGCAGGACGAGGCCCGCCGTCGGGGTCGAGACGCCGAGCGCCAGACGGGCCTGTTCGACCATGGCGGGCAGGCTGGCCAACGACGACTGGGTCGAGAAGGCGACCACCTGGGCCGGAATGATCCCCTGGGCGAAGCGGGCCAGGCCGATGCGGCCCCAGGGGACGACGACGGCGTAGATCAGCAGGATCAGGCCGACCTGGGCCAGGACGATCATGGAGACGTAGTGGCCGAGCGTGCCTAGGGCCCCGAGGCCGGCGTTCAGCCCGACGCCCATCGACAGGGCGAAGACGCCGACGGGCGCGGCCAGCAGCACCCAGTGGACGATGGTGATCATGGTCGCCGACACGGATTCGAAAAACTCGACCAGCGGCACGCGCCGGGCGGCGCCGAGGCGGGTGACCGCGAACCCGAAGGCGATGGCGAAGACCACGATGCCGAGAATGTTGTCCTCGACGGCGGCGCGCACCGGATTGGCCGGAGCCAGACTGGCGAGGAAGGCCGAAACGCCGGCTCCCGCCGCGCTGTCGCGCACCACCGACGCGTCGGGCGACCCGGCCAGCAGGGCGGCGGCGCCGACCGGATCGATCGGCCACAGCAGGTGCAGGCCCTCATTGGCGAAGATGGCGTAGACGGTGGCGCCCAGCAGCAGGACGGCGAAGACCATCAGCGCCTTCAGCGCCCGCCGCCCGGTCGCCGCCGCGTCGGCGATGGAGGCGATGCCGGTGACCAGCAGGCTGAAGACCAGCGGAATGATGGTCATCTTCAGGGCGTTGAGCCACAGGCTTCCGATCGCGCCGATCAGGGCCGACGTCCCCGCACCTCCGGGCAGGCCCCAGACATCGGCCGCGGCCCCGGCGAACAGGCCGGCCAGCAGGGCGACGAGCACCCAGAGGCTCAGCGACATCAGGGCGGAACGGAGTCGGGAAGCGGCCATCCGGCGAAGCTAGGCGCCCCCGGCGCGTTTTACCATCCGTCGCATGCGCCGCCCTAGACGATTCCCGCCCCGTCGCGCCCCGTCAGTCCGGGCGCAGGCCGTCCAGTGCGGCGGCGACCTGACCGGCGGCCTCTGCCTGAGCGGCGGCGTCGAGCGAGGCGATCCCGACCCGGGCCAGTTCCACGCGGCCGTGGACGACGCCCTGCCGCCGATAGGCCGGATCGTAGTGATGGACGATCAGCTCGGTCGCCAGCGCCTCGACCTCTCCGGCGGCGGCGAGGGCCCGCCAGGCGGTCACCGACTCCTTGCCGATGTGGCGCGGCAGGCGGGTCAGGGCCCGGTCCAGCGCCTCCGGGTCGGCGGCGATGGCGGCATAGTCGCGCACGGTGCGGGCGGCGCGGACCTCGACCGGGGACTCGAGGCGAATGGCCGGGGCGGCGGTCATGGCGGCCCATAGCGACGGCGGCACGACCCGGGCGCCGATCTTCGAACTCTCCGCC
Source organism: Brevundimonas sp. (assembly GCA_012270135.1). GTDB lineage: Bacteria > Pseudomonadota > Alphaproteobacteria > Caulobacterales > Caulobacteraceae > Brevundimonas. The sequence goes on from JAAXIW010000347.1 coordinate 11,747, forward strand.
TCGACCAGCACCGGGCGGGCGGGGTCGAGCCGCGAGAGGGCGTCGTGCAGCCGGCTCTCGAAGGCCTTCTGCGACGGCTGGCCGCCGGGCATGGCCCCGAACAGGGAGCCGCGATGGGCGGCGAGGGCCTCGAGGTCGAGGGTCTGGACGCCTCGAACCGCCACGGCGCCGAGCAGGGCCGTCTTGCCGGCCCCGGTCGGGCCGTCGAGCAGGACGAGGCGGTGCGGCAGGGGCGTATCGTAGAGGGCCGCCTTCACCTGCCGCCGCCAGGTCTGGTAGCCGCCGTCCAGCACGGTGACCGGCCAGCCGACCTGATCCATCACCGTGACCATGGCCCCGGAGCGCTGGCCGCCCCGCCAGCAATAGACCAGCGGCCGGAACGAGCCGTCCCGGTCGCCCAGGGCCTGTTCGAGGTGTGCGGCGATGTTGCGGGCGACCATGGCCGCGCCGGTGCGGCGGGCCAGGAATTTCGAGCCCTGGACGTATTCGGTCCCGACCGCGGCGCGCTGGGCGTCGTCGAGCACCGGCAGGTTTATCGCGCCGGGAAGGTGATCGAGGGCGAACTCGGCCGGGCTGCGCACGTCGAGGATGGCGTCGAAGCCGTCGCGGGCGGAGGGCGACAGATCGGTCGTGCGGCGGATCATCGGACGACGCGGACGCGGGGCGGGCCCTCGACGACGCGGCCGACGGGCCAGCTGTCGAAGCCCTCGGTGCGGGCGAAAGCCTGCAGCGAGGACGCCTCGGCCCCGGCCACGGCGATCAGCAGGCCGCCGGAGGTCTGGGGGTCGGTCAGCAGGTCTCGACGCCAGTCGGGGAGATCATCGGGCAGGTCGATGTCGGCGCCGTAGCTGGCCCAGTTGCGGGTCGAGGCGCCGGTGCGGACGCCGGCCTCCAGCAGGTCGCGGACGCCCGGCAGGATCGGGGGATCGGCGCTGATCTCGACCGTGGCCTCCGCGCCGCGCGCCATCTCCAGCGCGTGGCCCGCCAGGCCGAAGCCGGTGACGTCGGTGACCGCGTGCACCCCGGGGCGGCCGGGCAGTTTCGCGCCGAGGGCGTTCAGTCGCGTCGTGGAGGCCATCAGCGTCCGGTAGCCGTCCTTGCTGAGCCGTTCCTGCTTGAAGGCCGCGCTGAGCACGCCGACGCCGAGGGCCTTGGTCAGGACCAGAACGTCGCCGGCCTTCGCGCCCCGGTTGGTCAGCACCCGGTCCGGATGGACGAGGCCGAGGGCGACGAGGCCATAGATCGGCTCGACGCTGTCGATCGAATGCCCTCCGGCCACCGGAATTCCCGCCGACGCGCAGATGGAGGCCCCGCCCTGCAGGATGCGGCCGATGGTCCGCGTCGACAGCACATTGACCGGCATGCCCACGAGGGCGAGGGCCAGGATGGGCGTCCCGCCCATGGCGTAGACGTCGCTGAGGGCGTTGGTGGCGGCGATCTGGCCGAAGTGAAACGGGTCGTCGACCACCGGCATGAAGAAGTCGGTCGTGGCCACCAGGGCCTGCTGGTCATTGAGGCGCCAGACGGCGGCGTCGTCGCTGGTCTCGGTCCCGACCATCAGGTTGGCGAAGGGCGCGGCCTGCGGCAGGCCCTTGAGGATGTCCTGCAGCACCGCCGGAGCGATCTTGCAGCCACAGCCGCCGCCGTGGGCGAGGGAGGTCAGGCGGGGCTCTTCGGGCGCGGTCATGCTCCGGCTTAGGACCAAACCGGCGGGGAACTCAACAGGGGGGCGGAGCGGGCGCTGGCCCTTAAATCCGGCTGGACCGACGCGGCGTAAACCACGCTTACTGCGAGGAGCAAGCGGAGCCGTCGCCATGATCACCATCCATCACCTGAACGATTCCCGCTCGCAGCGGGTGCTGTGGCTGCTCGAGGAGTTGGGGCTGGCCTATGAGGTGAAGCGGTATCAGCGCGACGCGAAGACCATGCTGGCGCCGCCGGAGCTGAGGGCCATCCATCCGCTCGGCAAATCGCCCGTCTTGGACGACGGCGAGGCGCGGCTGGCGGAGACCGGGGCGATCGTCGAACACCTGCTGGACACGCATGGCGGGTCGGCCCTGCGCCCGGCGCGTGGCACGGCGGAGGGGCGGCGCTTCACCTATTGGCTGCATTACGCCGAGGGCTCGGCCATGACGCCTCTGCTGTTGAAGCTGATCTTCAGCCAGATTCCGAAACGCTCGCCCCTGCTGGTTCGGCCGGTGGCCAACGGCATCACGCGCAAGGTCGACGCCAATCTGATCACCCCGCAGATCAAGGCGCACATCGACTATTGGGAGGCCGAACTGACCCGCTCGGCGTGGTTCGCCGGCGACGCCTTCTCGGCCGCCGACATCATGATGAGCTTCCCGGTCGAGGCGGCGGGCAGCCGGGTCGGCTACGGCGCCGACACGCCGCGGCTGAAGGCGTTTCTGGAGCGGATTCACGCCCGCCCGGCGTATCAGCGCGCGCTGGAGCGGGGCGGGCCCTACAGCTACGCCTAGGGCGCGGCGCCGAAGCCACATACACAAGCTGTTGAATTGCCGAAGCTCGCGGTGCCGCAACCCTGACGGGCCGGAACCGTTAACGAGCCATGCGACTGAAAACCATACAGGTCATCGCGGCCCTCGCCGCCGCCGTGGCCTTCATTCTGGCCTTCATGGCCGCCGGCGTGCTGATCCTGTCCGGCCTGTTCATGGCGGCGGGCCTCGCGGCCGTGGCCTGGCTGGCGTGGAGCCTGATCCGGCAGATTCCGCGACGCGCCCGTAACCGGACGGCGTCGAGGTCGGTTTAACGCGAGGTCTTGAACCGGGGGCGGGGGCGCCCTACCCTCTTTGGCCGGTCGCGTGCGCCCAGCGACCTCTGTGCCGAGTACGTTATCAGTCGGGCTAACCAAGAAATCACGACATATGGAAAAAGTGCCGATGACGGCCGAGGGCTATCGCGCCCTCGACGATCAGTTGAAGCAATTGAAATCGGTCGAGAGACCGAGCGTCATCGCGGCCATTTCGGAGGCGCGCGAACACGGCGATCTGTCCGAGAACGCCGAGTATCACGCCGCCAAGGAACGTCAGGGCTGGATCGAGGGCCAGATCGCCGAGATCGAGGACAAGATCAGCCGGGCCCAGGTCATCGACGTCTCCAAGCTTGACGGCGACCAGGTCAAGTTCGGAGCCACGGTCACCGTGGTCGACGAGGACACCGAGGAAGAAGGCACCTACCAGATCGTCGGCGAGCACGAGGCCGACGTGAAGCAGGGCAAGATCTCCGTCGCCTCGCCGATCGCCCGCGCCATGATCTCCAAAGAGGTCGGCGACGTGGTCGAGGTCAACACCCCGGGCGGGGTGAAGGCCTACGAGATCCTCAAGGTCGAGTGGAAATAGGCCGATGACGGGTTCCGAAACGCGCGCTCCGCTGGTGTCGCACGTTTCGGTCGGCGTCACGGACCTGCACCGCGCCGGCGTCTTCTACGACGCCGTGCTGGCGGTTGTCGGCGCGCGCAGACTCATGGAGCACGGCGCCGGCATCGGCTACGGCCGAACCTTTCCCGAATTCTGGGCCAATCTGCCGCGCGAGAGCCG
>JAAXIW010000347.1:15313-16833 GCA_012270135.1 Brevundimonas sp.
TTTCAACGCCTCCGACCCGGACGCCGTCGTCGCCTTCCACGAGGCCGGTCTGGCGGCGGGCGGCTACAGCGACGGCGCCCCGGGCCCGAGGCCGGAGTATGCGCCCGGCTATTACGCCGCCTTCCTGCGCGATCCCGACGGCAACAAGGTCGAGGCCATGTGCTGGATCGCGCGCTCCGAAGACGCGTGACCGCCCCGCTGTCCATATGGGTCGTCTCCGATGGCCGGGCCGGGATGGAGAACCAGGCGCTCGGACTGGCCGAGGCCGTGCAGCGGCTGACCCCGGCCACCATCACCGTCAAACGCATCCGCTGGCGCACGGCTTTCGACAAGCTGCCGTCGGCGCTGAAGGTCGGCTGGATGCTGGATCCGTCGTCGGACCCGGTCGAGCCCGGCCCCGGCGAGACCTGGCCGAACCTGTGGATCGCCACAGGCCGGGCGACCCTGCCGCTGTCGGTACGGGCGAACGCCCGGTCCGGCGGCCGGACCTTCGTCGCGCAGACCCAGGACCCCCGCTGGAGGATGGATGCATACGACCTGATCGTCGCCCCGGCCCACGACCGCGTCGAAGGCCCCAACGTGCTTTCGATCACCGGCTCGCCGCACCGGGTCACACGCGTCCGTCTGGTCGAGGGTGCGGCGGCGTTCGAGGCGGCGCTGTCCCCTCTGCACCGCCCGCGCGTGGCTGCGCTGATCGGCGGCCGGTCCATGGCCTTCGACCTTCCGGAGGACCACGCCGCCGACCTGGCCGACCGGATCGCGGCGGCGGTCACCGCAGCGGGCGGCTCGCTGATGCTGACCTTTTCGCGCCGGACGCCCGAGGCGGCGAAACAGGTGATGACCGCACGGCTGGCCAGCCTGCCCGGCCTGATCTGGGACGGGACGGGCCCGAACCCCTATTTCGCCTTCCTGCATTTCGCCGACCATGTGCTGGTCACCGAGGACAGCGCCAACATGGCCGCCGAGGCCGCCTCGACCGGCGCGCCGGTGCACATCCTGCCGATGACGCCGTTGAAGCCCGCAGGCAAATTCGCCCGCCTGCACGATGATCTGCGCGAGCGCGATGCGACCCGGCCGTTCGAGGGGACGCTGACCTCGTGGACCTATGAGCCGTTGAACGAGACCGACCGGGCCGCGCGGGCCGTGCTGGAGCGACTGGGCCGGTCCTGAACGGGGTCAGGTCGACGGCGGGCGCGGCGTCACGCGCGAACCGATCACATAGAGCAGCCCGAGCCCGAGCGGGAGGCCGATCGCTATGCCGATCGGATAGTTTCCCAGAACGAACCCCAGAGCCAGTCCGAACAGGGCGCCGACGAACGCCCCTGTGACTATACGCATGAGCAGCGACATCGTCTGTCCTCCCGCGCCGCAGGCCCGTCAGCATAACACAGGTCTCCGGCGGCGTCGCCGGTCGGCGGCGGCCTAGTCCAGCGCGCTCCGGGCGAGGTTGCTGTCGCCTCGGCGGCAGCCAGGCCCGTCGTCCGCCGAAATCGCTACGCCGGCGGCAGCGAGAGGAGCGG
>JAAXIW010000347.1:16843-19764 GCA_012270135.1 Brevundimonas sp.
CCAGTCGATCTTCGTCATCGCGCTGCTGCCGGCACGACGGTCGCGGCCACGCGGGCGACCGCCCCGCCGCCGAGCGCGTCGGTCCAGCGGGTGAAGGCCTCCCCGGTGCCCGGCCGCAGCGCGAGCAGCGACAACCCGCTCCTGCGCCCCGGGCTGGGGCGTCTGACCCTCGGTCGGCTCCGGCGCGGGTTCGGGGCGGCAGAAGCGGACGGCGGGACTCGCGCGCCAGCGGGACAGGGCCCAAGCCGAGCGCGCCACGGCTTCGGGGTCGCCCAGATCGACGCTGTCGAAGGGATGCACCGGTGGCGTGACCCAGACATCGACCCCCTCGAACCGCCCCTGCAGCGCCTTCTCGAGCGCAAAGGCGCTGGCGAGATCGAGACCGGCGTCGGAGCGCAGCAGGATCAGGGCCCTCTGTCCCTGCCCGTCCAGCATGATAGCGTCGGTGGCGAAGGGGACCGCCTCGATCAGCCGGTTGCGGAGGGCCGCGACCGGATCGGGCGCGGTCACCTGGCTGGCTTGGACGGCGCGGGCGGCGGCCTGCGGGTCGGCCACGACGATCTGGTCCAGCACGACTTCAACCGGTGCGTGCAGAGCGGCGTCCAGACGTTCCCGCAGGCGCGCCTGCGCGTCCGCCACAAGGGTCCGGGTGCTGACGAGCGCGGAGACCGAAATGCGATCGCCGTCGCTGCGCACGTCAAGCAGGGTGACCCGGGAATCGGCGCCCTCGAAGATCTCGTCGACCGCAAGGCGGGTCTCGGCAGTGGCTTGGCTCTCACGGCCGATGGCCCGTAGCGACAGGGCCAGGGGGGCCGACAGCAACGCGAAAACCACGACCACCGCCAGCGCCCGCCATGGCTGGGGCCGTTCGAGTATCCGCGGCCGAAAGCCATAGAAGGTGGCGGTAAGCGTCGCGGCCAGGGCGATGGCCACGAGGTTGGTCATGAACAGGAAGAAAGCCCCGCCCGCGATCAGCAGATCGCCGGTGCCGAGCCCGAAGCCGACGGTGGCGACCGGCGGCATCAGGGCTGTGGCGATGGCCACGCCGATAATCGTCTCCCCTCGCTGCTTTATGACGGCGTAGGCGCCGGCGACGCCCGAGAACACGGCGATCAGCAGGTCGAAGAAATTCGGACGAGTGCGGGCGAGGATCTCGGCCGTGGGCTCCTTCAGCGGCGACAGCACCGTCAGCAGGATGGCGACCAGCAGCGCCAGGCCGAAGCCGATCCCCAGCGCGGTGAGCGATTGCTTCAGCTCGGCCCAGTCCAGCAGGGTCAGGGAGAAGCCGAGCGCCACGATCGGCCCCATCATCGGCGACATCAGCATCGCGCCGATGACCACGGCGGGCGACGACAGCATCAGGCCGAGAATCGCGATCGCGGCCGAGATGAAAGTCATGATCAGATAGCGGCCGGTGAGGCCGCCATTCTCGTACACCGCGTCGGCGACCTCATCATGGTCCACCCCCCTTCGGACATTCGCCATGAAGCGGCGCATGAGGCTGCGCGTTTCCCGCGCCTGTTTGGCCGCATCGGTCATCGAGTCCCGTCCCCCGGTCAAAGATGTTACTGGCCCGGGTCGCCGTCCCGATCGGCGGGCGGCGGCGCTTCGTCTCGCCCGCCCTTGCGGCGCTTGCTTTCATCCATCGCGAGGCCGAGCGCAACGCCGATGGCGACGCCGACTCCGATTCCCATGGCAAGGTTGTCCGTCGCCACGCCGAGGCCGGCGCCGATGGCCACCCCAAGGGCGATGCCGACGCCCAGATGACTGCGGCCTTCCATATCTGACTCCCGGTTGCGGACTGTGGGAGCCGCAGACTAGCATCCCGGCATGAGCATCACAGCCCTCGCCCTCGCCCTCGCCGCCGGCGTCAGCTTCTCGCCGGCCGTCGCTTCGATTCAGCAAGCCGCCGCCCCGCAGCCCGACCGGACTGGCATCTGGTGGTGCGGATACACCCCCGGCGGACGGAGGCTATTGCCGGTGCCGTATGGCGCGTTCTTCACCGATGACGAAGCGCCTTTCGTCGACCGGAACGGCTACGCCTATTTCACCCCGAAGGGATGGGCGCTTATCTCGGAGACGCCATTCAGTGGCGCCGACGGTCGGGACTGGTTTCGGAACAACGAAACGCTGACCATCAACGGGGCGCGCTACACCAAGTACGGCCTGCCGCGGATTCTCGGACCCGACGAGGTCGCCTGGCTCACCGAATACGACGACGTCGGGGTGTTCGCGGAAGCCGGCTCCGGCAACGCGCCCGACGTCATCTACGTCCTCGTAGCTCCCGAATGCGCATTCCAGCCGTACCAACGCGGGTAGGCCTCCCCTTCCGCGGAATCAGCGCCTAGATAGGCGTATGAGCACTCCGAGAACCGTCCGCGTCGCCATCATCGGCTCCGGCCCCGCCGGCTGGACCGCCGCCATCTACGCCGCCCGCGCCCTGCTGAACCCGGTCGTCATCGCCGGCCTGCAGCCGGGCGGCCAGCTGACCATCACCACCGATGTCGAGAACTATCCCGGCTTCAGGGATGTCATCCAGGGCCCCTGGCTGATGGAGCAGATGCGTGGCCAGGCCGAGCACGTCGGGACCGAGGTGATCGAGGACATCGTAGTCAAGGCCGACCTGTCGCGGCGGCCGTTCCGGCTGACGCTCGACAGCGGAACGGAGCTTCTGGCCGAGACCGTCATCATCTCCACCGGCGCCCAGGCCAAGTGGCTGGGGCTGGAGAGCGAGGCGAAATACCAAGGCTTCGGCGTCTCGGCCTGCGCCACCTGCGACGGCTTCTTCTATCGCGGCAAGGACGTCATCGTGGTCGGCGGCGGCAACACTGCGGTCGAGGAAGCGCTGTTCCTGACCAATTTCGCCTCGAAGGTCAGCGTCGTGCACCGCCGCAACGAGTTCCGGGCCGAACGCATTCTTC
>JAAXIW010000138.1:0-400 GCA_012270135.1 Brevundimonas sp.
GTCCCCAGCGTCACCGGCGAGGCCGTCTCGGCCCTGCTCGGCCTCGGCGTCGCCGAGATCAACGCCCGCCGCGCCGTCGACCAGGCCCTGATCCGCCTCGGTGACGACGCCGACCTCTCCGCCGTCATCCGCGCCGCCCTGCAGGAGCTGGGACGGTGAGGGGGGCTGTCCTCCAACCTGCGAAGCAGGGTCATCACAACGGACACAAAGGGTTCACGACGAGCACAACGGGGCTTGCTTCTGGCTCAGGCCCCGTTGTGCCCTTTGTGTCTTCCGTTGTGTCCGTTGTGATGAACCTTCCGACACCCGGCTTCGCCGGGAAAGGGGGGGTATGAGCATGAACGACGACAGCATACTCTCACCATACCCCGCCCCCAGACCATCATGAGGACGCGACCAG
>JAAXIW010000138.1:410-3959 GCA_012270135.1 Brevundimonas sp.
GAGCATGACCGACGACCGCATCATCTCCCCCGACCCCGCCCCCGGCGAGAGCCACGACCGCGCCCTGCGGCCGCAGACCCTGTCCGAGTTCGTCGGCCAGGAGCAGGCAAGGGGCAATCTCAAGGTCTTCATCGACGCCGCCCGCGCCCGCAACGAGGCGCTCGACCACGTCCTGCTGTTCGGCCCGCCCGGGCTCGGCAAGACCACCCTGGCCCAGATCGTCTCGCGCGAGCTCGGCGTCGGCTTCCGCGCCACCTCCGGCCCGATCCTCGCCAAGGCCGGCGACCTCGCCGCCATCCTGACCAATCTCGAACCGCGCGATGTGCTGTTCATCGACGAGATTCACCGCCTCGCCCCGGCGGTCGAGGAGATCCTCTATCCGGCCATGGAGGACCACGTCCTCGACCTGATCATCGGCGAGGGGCCCTCGGCGCGGTCGGTGCGCATCGACCTGGCCCCCTTCACCCTCGTCGGCGCCACCCCCCGCGCCGGCCTGCTTGCCACGCCCCTGCGCGACCGCTTCGGCATCCCGCTCAGGCTGGAGTTCTACAGCCCCGACGAACTGGTGAAGGTCATCATGGGCGCGGCCCGCAAGATGGGCGCGCCGATCGCCGAGGACGGGGCCCGCGAGATCGCCTCCCGCTCGCGCGGCACGCCTCGCGTCGCCGGACGCCTGCTGCGCCGCGTGCGCGACTTCGCCACGGCGGAGGGCGCGGCCTCCATCGACAGGTTCGCCGCCGCCCGCGCCCTCAGCCGGCTCGAGATCGACGAGGCCGGCCTCGACGCCAACGACCGCCGCTTCCTCAGGGCCCTGATCGAGAACTACGGCGGCGGCCCGGTCGGCATGGACACCCTCGCCGCCGCCATCGCCGAGGCCCGCGACGCGGTCGAGGACGTCATCGAGCCCTATCTGCTTCAGCAGGGCTTCATCCAGCGCACCCCCCGCGGCCGCATGGCCTGCGCCCGGGCCTATGCCCACCTCGGCCTGACCGAGCCGCCCCGCGCGCCGGAGCAGGGCGGCCTGTTCGGCGGCAAGTAGGCCTTCACCCCGCCCGCGAACCCCGTCATGCTCGCCTCCGGACGGAGGACGCATGTCGCCACGCAGGATCAGGGTCGAGCGGTTGATCGCGGTGCTGGGCGCCGCCGTGCTGATTCTCGGCGCCCTGCTGCTCTGGCTGGTCACCCGGGACGGCGTCCTCGGCGGGCGCCCGCCCTCGCCCGAGGAACGGGCGGGAGCGCAGCTGCGCGACCACCTCGGGCCGGTCGCGGTGGTGCGATATACCGAACGGGGCCGGCGCCGCGCCGTCTGCGGCTATGTCTCGGCCGGCGACGATCCGGTCGTCTTCATCTCGCGGCCCAATCGCATCCTGCTGGAGACCGATCCGCTGAAGGCCGAGTTCGACGAGATGCTCCGCGACGTCTGCCCCGGCTTCCTGACCCGCGCACCCAATGTCGGGGCAGGGGGGCGCCGATGACCGACCATCCCACGGCCGGCCGCTTCGAGGGCCGCGAACATCGCCTGCCGATCCGCGTCTACTACGAGGACACCGACTTCACCGGCCTGGTCTATCACGGCGCCTATGTCCGTTTCTTCGAGCGCGGGCGGTCCGACGCCCTGCGGCTGATGGGGATCGGCCACGCCGAACTGCTCGATGGCGACCAGCCTTCGGCCTTCGTGGTATCGAAGTTGGCCCTGACCTACCTCAAACCGGCCCGGATCGACGAAGAGCTGATTGTTCGCACCCGCTATGACGCCATCAAGGGCCCGCGGCTGCTGATTTCCCAGACCATCACCCGCGGAGCCGACGTCCTGTGCTCGACCGATGTCGAGGTGGTCTGCATCCATCTGGACGGCCGCCCCCGTCGCCCGACCCGGCAATTGATCGACAAGGTCCGGCCATGGCTGACGGGCGAACCCTGACCAGATCGCGAACCTGTCACGTGCAGTAAGGTGACGGTTCCGCGAGACCTCGCTAGACCCGGCTGAATCGCCACATATCCGCCACGCCCGTCCGCTGCACAGGACACACGGACGAAAGAGGACGACCGAATGACCACCCCCGCCGAAGCATCGATGATGTTGAACCCCGTGCACCTCTTTGTCGCCGCCGATCCGGTGGTGAAGGCGGTCATGGTCGGTCTGGTGATCGCCTCGCTGTGGTCGTGGGCCGTGATCATCGACAAGGCCTTCAAATTCGCCTCGATGAACCGTCACGCCGCCGCCTTCGAAAAGGCGGTCGGCTCGGGCCGCTCGCTCGAGGAGATCGCCCAGCAGGCCGGACCCGATCCCGTCCATCCCCTGCCGCGCATGCTGGTGGTGGCCCTCGCCGACTGGCGTGAGACGCGTACGCGGGGCCCGCTGACCGAGGCCCAGGGCAATATGCTGATGAACCGCATCGACCGGGCGCTCGATAGCCTGATCGCCCGCGAGGGCCAGCGCGTCGAGAACGGTCTGGGCGTGCTGTCGGTGGTCGCCACCGCCTCGCCCTTCATCGGCCTGTTCGGCACGGTCTGGGGCATCATGAACGCCTTCGGGGCCATCGCCGCCTCGGGCAACACCAATCTGGCCACGGTCGCCCCGGCCATTTCGGAGGCCCTGTTCGCCACCGCCCTGGGCCTCGCCGCCGCCATCCCGGCCTATATGGCCTACAACGCCTTCTCGATCGACGCCGGCAAGTTCACCGGCCGGCTCGAGAGCTTCGCCGACGACCTGCAGGCCGCCGTGGCGCGCCGCCTTGGCGGACCGTCCAGCCCGTCGCCGCAGCCCGCGGCCGACTACAGCCGCCGGGAGCTCTGAGCATGGCCATGGGAGGCGGCGGCGGCGCGGGCGGACACGTCCGGGGCCGCAGGCGGGCCCGCAAACGGCCCCTCAGCGAGATCAACGTCACGCCGCTGGTCGACGTGATGCTGGTGCTGCTCATCATCTTCATGATCTCGGCCCCGCTGCTCAGCGTGGCCGTACCGGTCGAGCTGCCGAAGACCGAGGCCAGCGCTGTCGACTCCTCCAGCGAGCCGGTCGTCGTCACCATCCAGCAGAACGGCGAGATCTACGTCGGCGAGAGCGCTGTCGCCTGGGAAGACCTGATCGCCAGCGTGTCCCGCGCCGGCGGTCCCGACGCGCGCGACAATCCGGTCTCGGTCCGCGGTGACGGCCGCGCGCCCTATCAGGCGGTGGCCAGGGTCATGGCCCGCCTCTCGGCGGCCGGCTTCACCAAGCTGAACCTGATCACCGACACCGCCGCCTCTTCCAGCGAGGAGGGCTGACGGCCTTGGAGCGTCCCGGCCCGGCCCTGATCGGATCGGTCGTCGTTCTCGCGGCGGGCGTGGGCGCGGTCGTGCTCGCGATGCGGGTGGGCGGCGACCGGCCGCCGCGCCAGATCGTCAGTTCCATCCCGGTCTCGATCGTGTCCGAGGATATCGTGCTGGCCGGTCCCGCCGACGCGCCATCCGACGAGCCGGCCTCCGACGTCGCGGCCGCCCCGCTCGAGGAAGCCGTCGAACCCCCGCCGCCCGAGCCCGCGCCGGTTCCGACCCCGCGCCCGCCCGAGA
>JAAXIW010000283.1 GCA_012270135.1 Brevundimonas sp.
TCGGCACCATGATCGAGCTGCCGCGGGCGGCCCTGCGCGCCGGCGATCTGGCCGAGCATGCGGAGTTCTTCTCCTTCGGCACCAACGACCTGACCCAGACGACCTTCGGCATCAGCCGCGACGACTCCGGCCGATTCCTCCAGGCCTATATGGACAAGGGCATCTTCGAGACCGATCCCTTCGTCCGCCTCGACCAGGACGGCGTCGGCGATCTGATCCGCATCGCCGCCGAGCGCGGCGGCGCGGCCCGGCCGGACATCAAGATGGGCATCTGCGGCGAGCACGGCGGCGACCCGGCCTCGATCGCCTTCTGCGAACGCGTCGGCCTCAGCTACGTCAGCTGCTCCCCCTACCGCGTCCCCATCGCCCGCCTCGCGGCGGCCCAGGCCGCGCTGGACGCCCGGTCCGGGGAGGAACGAGAGAAGGATCGGTAGAAGAGGGGGTGCCGCAATAAGACCACGATAAGGTCACGATTGGCGTAGCAGCGTCTGTGCCAACAGACGCACAGTTTATTTCAAGTCGTCGGCGGCTCTGGAACGCAGCCGACCGGATTCCATTTGTTGTCTCGCTGGATGGGGCTGGTGACCGCAGAAGTCACCACATCTAGAGGACACAACAATGCGTAATGTTCTTCTCGCCACCGCCGCCCTCACGCTTCTCTCCACGCCGGCACTGGCGCAGAGCTTCAATGAGCCGCGGTGGTCCGGCTCGGTCGGCTACACCCACCTCGACAGCGGCGACGAAAGCCTCGGCGCCGTCACCGGCCGTGTAGGCGCCAGGGTCTCGCGCTACATCGGCGTGGAGGGCGAGGCCTCGTTCGGCGTCAAGGACGAGGACATCACCATCGGCGGCGTCGACGGAACCGTCGAGCACGAGTATGACGCCGCGCTCTACGCCGTCGGCACGGTGCCGGTCAGTCCGAATTTCGAGCTGTTCGGCCGCGTCGGCTACGGCACCACCTCGATCAAGGCCGACGTCGCGGGTGTCTCCGCCTCCGAGGACGGCGAGAGCCTGAACTACGGGGCCGGCGCGAACTGGTTCTTCGACGGCCAGAACGGCCTCCGCGCCGACTGGACCCGCCGCGACTTCACCGACGACCAAGGCGGCGAGATCGACACTTACGGGCTGAGCTTTGTCCGTCGCTTCTAGGCGTCACCCCTTCCGCGCACGACGAAGGCCCGCCGCGTGGTCGGCGGGCCTTTTCTTGCAAAGCCCAATGGGTCGTGGCCGGTAGGATACACTCTTTGCGATTATCGTCTCAAAGCCCTCGCTCGCGAAGAATATGGATCCGCTTGCGGGGAAAAATCGGCGAAGCACCGGTTTCTGCCATTTCCGGCAGATTCTTCGGGGGCTTTATGCGTCTGTTTCTCATCGCGGCCGTGGCCGCTTCCGCCGTCGCCGTGCCGGCCGCGGCCCAGTCCGGCTCCCGGCCGGATATCACCGTCTCGGGCGGCTACACCCGCTTCGCCGACGGCAGCCAGGATTGGGACGGCCACTCGGCCACGGTCCGCGCGGCCGCTCGCGTCCACCGCTATTTCGGCGTGGAGGCCGAGGGCAGCCTGGGTCTCGGCTCTTCAGACATCGGCGGCGTCGACGTCAAAATGAACCACACGGTGGCGGCCTTCGCGGTGGCCTACCTGCCGCTGTCGGAGAATTTCGATCTGACTGCGCGTCTCGGTTACGGCTCGACCGAGTTCGAGGTCGAGGTCGGCGGCCTCACCGGAACGGAAAGCTTCAGCGGTCCTGCGCTCGGCATTGGGGGTCAGTATTTCTTCGACGAGTCGAACGGCCTCCGCATAGACGTTACCCGTCACGAGTATGACGAGCTGGACGGCGGTTTCGACGCCGTGTCGTTCGCCTATATCCGCCGCTTCTGATCCCCGAAGGGACCAGAACGACAAAGGCCCGCGGTGTGCCGCGGGCCTTTTCCGTTTGATGGGTCCGGTTGAGTTCAGGCCACGCCCGGCTGCAGCGCCCACCGCATCGATCCTTCGCCGAACGGTCGGAAGAACAGGTCACGATAACGCTCGAACACCTCGACCACGCGGTTGGTCAGATCCTGGGCGACGGTCTCGCCGCGCTGTCGCTTCATCGCCGCGACGCACTGGACTACGTCCTTCTGGTGGGCCGAGCCGCCCATGCGCTTGAGCACGGCGGCGACATCCTGCGCCAGCGGATCGATCTGCGTTGCCCATGGATTGGTGTTCTGAGTCATTCGGGACACCCCCTTGTTCTCGACACAGAAGAACGGGTCGCAAATACTGGCATGGGATGCAAGCGTGACCGCGAATTCGTGATCGGGGCGAGCGGAAGGGAGCCGAGCGCCGGTATCGGCGTTCCTGTCCCATGATCCGGATATCTTTCAGTCTGCTCGCCAGCCTCGCCGTCGCCGCCTGCGGCTCCGGGGAACCCAATCCCCCGTCCGAACCCGCCGAGCCTGTGGCCTCGCCGGAAGCCCCGCCCCCGTCATCGCCGGGTCAACCGGGGTCGGGCCCCCGGAACTTCGTCGGACGCTGGGCCGCCGACGTCTCCTGGTGTCCGAATACCACGGGCCCGGAACGTCCGATCGAAATAACCACCACCCGGTTCGAGGGTTATGAGAACAGTTGCGCCATCGCGTCGGTCAGTCAGGTCACCGATGGCTATGAAGCCCTGCTGACCTGCACCGCAGAAGGTACGGTCTCCAACGAGCGGGTGCGGATGAACGCCGTCGGTCAGACCCTGAGGTTGACCTGGCTGGACCGCAGCGACGCGGTAGTCGTCCTGACCAAATGCACGACGCTGGATGACACGGCGGCCGGCTAGACGTCAGCCGTTGAACAGGAAATGCATCACGTCGCCGTCCTTGACGACGTAGCTCCTGCCCTCGGCCCGCATCTTGCCGGCCTCCTTGGCTCTCTGTTCGCCGTCGAGAGCGACGAAGTCGGGATAGGCGATAGTTTCCGCGCGGATGAAGCCCTTTTCGAAGTCGGTATGGATCACCCCCGCGGCCTGCGGGGCCGTGGCCCCGATGGGGATGGTCCATGCCCGGGCCTCCTTGGGACCGACGGTAAAATAGGTCTGCAAGCCCAGCAGGGCGTAGGCCTCGCGGATCAAGCGGTTCAGTCCCGGCTCCTCCAGACCCATGCTTTCAAGAAACTCGGCCTGTTCTTCGGTGTCGAGAACGGCAAGTTCGGAGTCGATCTTCGCCGAGATGACCACCGCCTTGGCGTTGTCGGCGGCCGCGCGTTTGGCGACCAGGTCAGATAGTTCGTTGCCCTTGTCGGCCGAGGCCTCGTCGACGTTGGCGACGTAAAGGGCGGGCAGGGAGGTCAGTAGCTGCAGCATGTGCCAAGCTTTCTGGTCCTCCTTGTCGACCTCGACGACACGAGCAGGTTTGCCGGCCCGGAGGGGCGTCAGCGCCATGTTGATCAGCCGCAGGGTCTGCTGAGCTTCCTTGTCACCGCCCTTGGCGCGCTTCTCGACGTTGACGACGCGTTTCTCGAGGCTCTCGAGGTCGGCCAGCATCAATTCCGTCTCGATGATCTCGAGGTCCGAAATCGGATCGATACGGTTCTCGACATGGGTGATGTCGTCGTCGACGAAACAGCGCGCCACGAAAGCCACGGCGTCGCAGTCGCGAATGTTGGCGAGGAATTGGTTGCCGAGGCCTTCGCCCTTCGACGCGCCGCGCACCAGGCCGGCGATGTCCACGAAGGTAATGCGCGAGGGAATGATCTCCTTCGACCCGGCGATCTTCGCCAGCACGTCGAGACGCGGCTCCGGCACCGCCACGTCACCGGTATTGGGCTCGAGGGTGCAGAATGGATAGGGGTCAGCCTGGGCCGACGCCGTCTTGGGGAGGGCGTTGAAGAGGTGTGAATTTACGCCGTGGGGCCGGCCGAGGGG
>JAAXIW010000109.1 GCA_012270135.1 Brevundimonas sp.
ACGAAGTCGACGTCCAGCATCATGACCACTAAGATGAACATCACCGCGACGGCGCCGACGTAGACCACGACCAGCAGCATCGCCAGGAACTCCGCGCCCAGCAGCACGAAGAGCCCAGCCGACGAGAAGAAGGTCAGGATCAGCCACAGCACGCTGTGCACGGGGTTCTTCGCGGTGACGACCATCAGGCCGCCGACCACGGCCACCGCCGCGAGCAGATAGAAGGCTATTCCGGTCAACATCTGAGGCCTGCGCCCCTTTCGGTTATGGCCGGCGATCCCGCGCGGAATCGCCCTGCCCGTTCAGCGGTTGCGCCTTAGCGGTAAGGCGCGTCGAGTTCCAGATTCTTCGCGATCAACCGCTCCCAGCGGTCGCCGTTCGAAAGCAGTTTTTCCTTGTCGTAGAGCAGCTCTTCCCGCGTCTCGACGGTGAATTCCGAGTTCGGTCCCTCGACGATGGCGTCCACCGGGCAGGCCTCCTGGCACAGGCCGCAGTAGATGCATTTGACCATGTCGATGTCGTAGCGGGTCGTGCGGCGGCTGCCGTCAGCGCGCGGTTCGGCCTCGATGGTGATGGCCTGGGCCGGGCAGATGGCCTCGCACAGCTTGCAGGCGATGCACCGTTCCTCGCCGTTCGGATAGCGGCGTAGGGCGTGTTCGCCCCGGAAGCGCGGCGACTGCGGATTGCGCTCGAACGGATAGTTCACGGTGGCCTTGGGCCGGGCCATGTATTTCAGCGACAGGCCAACGGCGCCGATCACGTCGATCAGCATCGCGCCTTTCGCGGCCTGGACGAGACGGGTCAGCATCAGTCTTTCTCACTTTCGACGCCGCGGCAGAGCTCTTCTTTGCGCGGGTCCTCATCCTTGGTGATGCGGCACAGGCGTTCGCGTTCGGCCTGCTGCCGCTCGATGGCCTGCTGGCGCCGCTCCCACTGATAGACCGACACCGGCTCGGCCTCGTAGGTCGGAATGGTGCAGGCGGCCGTCGAGGCGGCGGCGGCCAGGGCGATCAGGATCAGGAGCCGGCTCCTGACCCCACCCCGAACACCCGCCAGGCGGCGACGACGACCACGGCGACCAGCGAGGTCGGCAGGAAGATCTTCCAGCCCAGCCGCATCAGCTGGTCGTAGCGGTAGCGCGGCACGAAGGCCTTCACCATGGCGATCATGATGAACCAGAAGACGATCTTCGAGCAGAACACCACCAGGTAGAACAGGTTGGCCCAGAACTCGGGCCAGTCGTTCAGGAAGTCGGTCGGGAAGCCCGGGTGCCAGCCGCCGAAGAACAGCAGGCTGATCATGGCGCACATGAAGACGATGTTGGCGTATTCGCCGATCATGAACAGCAGGTAGGGGGTGGAGCTGTATTCCACCTGATAGCCGGCCACGAGCTCGGACTCGGCCTCGGGCAGGTCGAACGGCGGGCGGTTGGTCTCGGCCAGGGCCGAGACGAAGAAGATGATCGCCATCGGGAACATCACCACGATGGTCGGCAGGGTCGCGACGCCGCCACCGAAGGCGAACCAGTTCCAGATCCAGCCGCCCTGCTGGGTGACGATCTGGGTCAGGTTCATCGTCCCGGCCAGCAGGATGACGTTGATGATCACCAGGCCGATGGAGACCTCGTAGGACACCATCTGCGCCGCGCTGCGCAGCGAGCCGAGGAACGGATACTTCGAGTTCGAAGCCCAGCCGCCCATGATGATGCCGTAGACGCCCAGCGAGCTGATGGCGAAGATGTAGAGGATGCCGACGTTGAGGTCCGAAATGACCCAGCCCGGCGCGAACGGAATGGCCGCCCAGGCGATGAAGGCCAGGATGAACGTCAGCAGCGGCGCCAGCAGGAAGATCACCTTGTCGGCGCCCGCCGGCACGACGATTTCCTTCAGCACGAATTTGAAGAAGTCGGCGAACGACTGCAGCAGGCCGAACGGGCCCACGACGTTCGGGCCCTTCCGCATCTGCACGCCCGCCCAGATCTTGCGGTCGGCCAGCAGCAGGAAGGCCAGCGAGATCAGGATGCCGACGGTGACCAGCAGGATGCCGCCCGCCGTGATCAGGGTCCAGCCGAGAGGAGTGCTCCAGAAATCCATCGGGCCTTACTCCGCCGCCATCGCGACCGGCGCCACCCGCAGGGCGGACAGCTCGGCCATCGTCACGCTGGCGCGCGCGATCGGGTTGTTGAGGTAGGGGTCGCGCACCGCCGACCGGAACGCCGTGTCGCCGAGGTCGCCCTTCTTGCCGAGGCTCGCCACGTCGAACGAGGCGGGCGCCGGCAGGTAGTCGATGCGGCCGAAGGTCGGATGGTCCGCCATCAGCTTCGAACGCAGGGCGTCCAGGGTGTCGTACGGCAGGGCCTGTCCGACCAGGGCCGACAGCGCCCGCAGGATGGCCCAGTCCTCTTTCGCCTGCCCCTTCGGGAAGACGGCCCGTTCGGCCATCTGCACCCGGCCTTCGGTATTGACGTAGAGACCCGGCTTCTCGGTGTAGGCCGCGCCCGGCAGGATGACGTCGGCGCCGTGCGCGCCGCGGTCGCCGTGGCTGCCCAGATAGACCTTGAACGCCTTGCTGGCCGAGGCGTCGATCTCGTCGGCGCCCAGCAGGAACAGCACGTCCAGCGCGCCCTTCTTCGTCATCTCCACCGCCGACAGGCCGCCCTCGCCGGGGACGAAGCCCATGTCGAGGCCGCCGACGCGCGACGCGGCGCTGTGCAGCACATTGAAGCCGTTCCAGCCCTCCGCCACGACGCCGACCTTCTTCGCCAAGGCGCCGAGCGCGTTGAGCACGGCCGGGCCGGTCTCGCCGGTCAGGGCGCCCGAGCCGACGACGATCGCCGGCCGCTCGGCCTTCGTCAGAAAGTCCATCGCCGCCTTGGGCAGTTTGGCCAGGGTCTTGGTCCCGGCGCCGAGCCAGCTGTGATCGAAGGTCAGATTGACCTGTTCGCCGATGACCCCGACCTCCATCTTGCCGGTCAGCCACGCCTTGCGCAGGCGGGCGTTCAGCAGCGGCGCCTCGGTCCGCGGATTGGCCCCGACGATCAGGACGGCGTCCGCATTTTCAATGCCTTGCAGGCCGGAGTTGAACAGCCAGCTCTCGCGCGGCCCCTGCCCCAGAGCCGAGCCGTCCTGGCGGCAGTCGGTGTTGGCCGAGCCGAGCGCGCGGAACAGGTCCAGCGCCGCCTTCATTGATTCCGCGTCCTGCAGATCGCCGGCGACGAGACCGATCTTCTCCGGCCTTGCGGCCTTGATCTTCTCCGCCACCACGCCCAGCGCCTCCTCCCACGAGGCGGCGCGCAGCTTGCCGTTGTCGCGGACATAGGGCCGGTCGAGGCGCTGGCGCTGCAGGCCGTCGACGGCGTAGCGGCTGATGTCCGACAGCCACTCCTCGTTGATTCCCTCGTGCACGCGCGGCAGCACGCGCATGACCTCGGCGCCCCGGGCGTCGACACGGATGTTCGAGCCGAGCGCGTCCATGACGTCGATCGACTCGGTCTTCTTCAGCTCCCACGGGCGGTAGTGATACTGCCACGGCCGGTGGGTCAGGGCGCCGACCGGGCACAGGTCGTTGACGTTGCCCGACAGCTCGCTGTCGATGTTCTTTTCCAGATAGGTGGTGATCTCGGCGCTCTCGCCACGCGAGATCATGCCGATGTCCGGAACCCCGGCCACCTCGGTGACGAAGCGCACGCAGCGGGTGCACTGGATGCACCGGGTCATGAAGGTCTTGACCGTCGGACCCATGTTCTTTTCTTCGACGGCGCGCTTGTTCTCGGCGTAACGCGAGCCGTCGCGACCATAGGCCATGGCCTGGTCCTGCAGGTCGCATTCGCCGCCCTGGTCGCAGATCGGGCAGTC
>JAAXIW010000377.1 GCA_012270135.1 Brevundimonas sp.
CCCATATACTGGTCGTACCACGCATCGACGAGCATCGCCTTGAGCGGCGCGGCCGGGTCGCCCTCGCGCGGCGCGGGCAGACGGGTGGCGATCGCTTCCAGCACCTCTTCGATGCCGAGGCCCGTCTTGGCCGACGCTTCGACGGCGTCGGACGCGTCGAGGCCAATGACCTCCTCGATCTGCTGCTTGACCCGGTCCGGCTCGGCCGCCGGGAGGTCGATCTTGTTGAGGACCGGGACGATCTCGTGGGCGGTGTCGAAGGCCTGATCGACATTGGCCAGGGGCGGGGCGTCCACGCCCTGCGACGCGTCGACGACCAGCAGGGAGCCCTCGCAGGCGGCGAGGCTGCGGCTGACCTCATAGGCGAAGTCGACGTGGCCGGGGGTGTCCATCAGATTGAGGACATAGTCGAGGCCGTCCCTGGCCTTGTAGTTCAGGCGCACGGTCTGCGCCTTGATGGTGATGCCCCGCTCCTTCTCGATGTCCATGTTATCAAGGACTTGTGCCGACATTTCGCGCGCCGTCAGCCCGCCCGTGTGCTGAATCAGGCGGTCGGACAGGGTCGACTTGCCGTGGTCGATGTGGGCGACCACGGAGAAATTGCGGATGCGTTCGATCGGAGGGGTCGTCATGGCCGCGCCGGTAGCACGGCGGGGGCGGATCGCCAATGTGGACGGCGCTCAGCGGGCCTCCGTCACCGCATTTGTGGCGGATTACATCGGCGTAAGGGGGCGGATTCGCGTTTGAGAAGAGGTCGTGGAACGGCTATTCATCGGCCGATGACAAGGCGGCCGCATTGGCGGCGCGCCCGGGCGCGGCTCCCCCTCCCCGCGCCAAAAGGGAATCAGACGTGGCGAGAATGATGCGGAAGACCTGGGCCGGCGCGGCCGTCCTCACCCTGGCCCTGGGCCTGACGCTGGCCGGCTGCGGCGGCGAGGAAAAGGCCAAGGAGGCGGAGGCCAAGGCCGGCGCGACCGGCAGCAGCCAGACCGTGACCGTGGCGACCGCCGCGCTGCAGAACCTGCCGCGCACCGTCAACGCCTCCGGCACGATTTCGGCCTGGGAAGAGGTGCCGGTCGGCGCCGAGACCGGCGGGCTGACCGCCACGGCCGTCTATGTCGACGAGGGGCGCTATGTGCGTCAGGGCGCGCCGCTGGTGCAGCTGAACGACGCCCTACTGCGCGCCCAGCTGAGCCAGCAGCGGGCGGCGGTGCAGACCGCCGAGGCCAATGCCGACCGCGACCAGGCGGCGCTGGACCGGGCCCAGGAACTGAAGGAGCGCGGCTTCCTCAGCCAGGCCTCGCTGGACACGGCCCTGGCCAACAAGCGGTCGTCGGACGCCAATCTTCTGGCCGCGCGGGCCGCGCTGTCGGAGACGCAGACGCGGCTGTCGCAGGCGACCATCCGCGCGCCGGTGTCGGGTCTGGTCATCAGCCGCAATGTGACGCGCGGCCAGATCGTCTCGCCGGGGACCGAGCTGTTCCGCATCGTGCGCGACGGCCGGCTGGAGCTAGACGCCCAAGTGCCCGAGACCGACCTCGGCCTGGTCCGCGCGGGCCAGGGCGCCGTGGTGTCCTCCGACCAGGTCGGCGAGACGACCGGGACGGTGCGCATCGTCACCCCGGAGGTCGATGCGGACACCCGGCTGGGCGGGGCGCGCATCGCCCTGGCCGGGGGCGGCGGCTTCCGGCCCGGCATGGGCGCCCGCGCCCGCATCGATGTCGGGGCCAGCCCGGCGGTCTCGGTGCCGACGGCGGCGGTGCTGTACCGCGAGAACCGGCCCGGGGTGTTCGTGGTCGACGGCGAAGGCCGGGCCCGCTTCCGGCCGGTGACGATCCTGACCCGGGCCAGCCAGTGGACCGCCGTGGACGGCGTCCCGGCGGGGGCGCGGGTCATCGTCCAGGGGGCCGGCTTCCTCGGTGAGGGCGACCGGGTCAGGGTCGCGCCCGCGGCCCGGGCGGCTCCGGCGGCCAGGCCGGCCGCCAAGGCGGGCTGACCATGAACAACATCTCCGCCTGGTCCATCCGGAACCCGATCCCGGTCATCCTGCTGTTCATCGTGCTGACGCTCTCCGGGATCGTCGGCTTCCAGTCGATGCGGATCAACAACAACCCGGACGTCGAATTCCCGCTGATCTACGTCGGGGCCGGACGGCCGGGGGCCGCGCCGAGCGAGCTGGAGACCCAGGTCACCCGCCTGATCGAGGACGCCGTCGCAGGGCTCGGCGGCGTGCGTCACATGGATTCGACGGTGGGCGACGGCTATTCGACCACCATCATCGAATTCGAGCTGGGCACGGACGTCGAGCGGGCCACCAACGACGTGCGCAACGCCATGGCGGGGCTGCGCGGCGACCTGCCCCAGGACATGCAGGAGCCGACGGTCCAGCGCATCGACATCACCGGCGACAGCCTGATCACCTATGTGGTCCAGTCGCCGACCCTGTCGCCGGAGCAGCTGAGCTGGTTCGTCGACAACGACGTGAGCCGGACCCTGCTGGCCATTCCGGGCGTGGGGGAGGTCAACCGCCGGGGCGGCGTCGATCGCGAGATCCGGGTCGAGATCGATCCCGACCGACTGGCCGCGCTGGGCGTCACGGCGGCCCAGGTCAGCCAGGCGCTGGTCTCGGCCAACAGCGACCTGCCGGGCGGACGGGTCACCGTGGCCGGCTCGGAGCGGGCCATCCGCATTCCGGGGGCCGCCGGTTCGCTGGAGGAGCTGAGCAACACCCGCATCCCCCTTGGCGGCGGCGGCAGCGTGCGGCTCGGCGACCTGGGACGGGTCGAGGACGCCTGGACCGAACCGCGGTCCATGGCCCGGCACGACGGCCAGCAGGTCGTCACCTTCAACATGCTGCGCTCGCGCGAGGCCAGCGAGGTCAAGGTCGCGGACCGGGTGCGGGAGGTCGTGGCCGAGCTGGACGACTCCCATCCGGAGCTGTCGATCCAGCAGATCACCGCCAACGTCGAATACATCGAGGAGAGCTACATCGCCTCGGTCGAAGCCCTGCTGATCGGGGCCGTGCTGGCCGTGCTGGTGGTGTTCCTGTTCCTGAGGGACATCCGGGCGACGATCGTCGCCGCCGTGGCGCTGCCGCTGTCGCTGATCCCGACATTCGCGGTGCTGGCGGCGACGGGGCAGTCGCTGAACGGCGTCACCCTGCTGGCGCTGTCGCTGACCATCGGCATTCTGGTGGACGACGCCATCGTCGAGATCGAGAACATCGTCCGGCACATGCGCGACGGCAAGTCGCCCTATGACGCGGCCATCGAGGCGGCCGACGAGATCGGCCTGGCGGTGGTGGCGACCACCTCGACCATCATCGCCGTGTTCGCGCCGGTCGGCTTCATGCCCGGCATCATCGGCCAGTTCTTCATCGCCTTCGCCCTCGCGGCCTGCGTGGCGGTGTTCTTCTCGCTGGTGGTGGCGCGGATGCTGACGCCGCTGATGGGCGCCTATCTGCTGCGCCATTCCAGCAAGCACCACGACGCCGATCCGTTCTGGATGGCCCCCTATCTGCGCGCCCTGAAGGTGGCGCTGGGCAACCGTTGGAAGGTGTTCGCCGCGGGGATCGTGATCTTCATCGGCTCCGTCTTCCTCGGCATGCAGGTGCCCGCCGAACCGTTCCCGGCGGGCGACCAGGGCCGGGCCTCGTTCAGCGTCGAACTGCCTCCGGGCGCGACCCTGCAGGAAACGGACGCGATCGTGGCGCGGATGACCGAGGTGCTGGCCGAACGGCCCGAGGTGGAGTCGGTCTACGCCTCGATCGACGTCTCCAGCGCCGAGGTCGTCGCCGACCTGGTCGACAAGGGCGCCCGGCAGCTGGGCCAGCAGGAATT
>JAAXIW010000061.1 GCA_012270135.1 Brevundimonas sp.
CCGCCGCCGCCGTCCAGCGGGGTGGCGGTGCTGCAGCTGCTGGCCATGGCCGAGCTGACGCCGGACATCCTCAAGGGCCCGGACAGCGCCGACGCCTGGGCCGCCTTCGCCCAGCTGCAGCGGCTGATGTACGCCGACCGCGACCGCTACGTGGGGGATCCCGCCTTCGTCGGCGTCCCGGTTCAAGGCCTGCTCGATCCGAACTATGTGGCCGCGCGCGCGGCCCAGGCGCCGACCCTGGTCGGGGCGGCCGAGCCCGGCTTTCCGCCCGGCGGCGTCTTCGCCGGGCCGGATGCGACCCTGGAGCCGGCCGGCACCTCCCATTTCGTCATCGTCGATGCCGAAGGGAATGCGGTCAGCATGACCACCACGGTCGAGAGCGTGTTCGGCTCGGGCCGGATGGCCGCCGGCTTCTTCCTCAACAACCAGCTGACCGATTTCTCGTTCGAGCCGCTGCGCCCGGACGGCGCGCCCGCGGCCAACGCCGTGGCCCCCGGCAAGCGGCCGCGCTCGTCGATGTCGCCGGTGATCATCCTCGACCGCGACGGTCGCTTCGTCGGCGCGCTCGGCTCGCCGGGCGGTACGTCGATCCTGGCCTACAACGGAAAGGCGCTGATCGCCGTGCTCGACTGGGAGATGTCGATGGAGGACGCCTTCGCCCTGCCCAATCTGGTGGCCCGGGGAGACGGGTTCGGGGCCGACACGGAGCGTTTCCCGGCCGTGATGCGCGAGGCCCTGGCGGCGCGGGGGATCGTGCTGCGGCCGAACGCCAGCGAGAACTCCGGCCTGCACGGCGCGATCTGGCGTCAGGGTCCCGATGGCGTCTGGGGCTGGGACGGCGCCGCCGACGACCGCCGCGAGGGCGTGGCGCGGGCCGAGTAGGGCGCTTCGCCTCTACTCGGGCTTGATCGAAAGCTGGAAGGCGATCAGCCCCTCGGAGACGTCGGTGTCGACGCCGTTGCCGGCGCGCAGGCCCTCGGCCTCGATCTCGCGATAGACCCGGCCGATCGAACTGTGGACCGGGCCGCGGCGCAGGGCCACGCCGAGCGAGGCGTCGCCGAGGAAGGCGCCGGAGTCATGGGTCACGCCGGACCGGTTGTATTCCCCGTCACGGTCGCGGGCCCAGTTGTAGCCGACGGCCCGGCCCGAACCGGCGGCGTAGAGGTACCAGCGGGCGCGCTCGCCGAACGCTTCCTCGCCCTCGGGCAACAGCCGGTCGAGATCGCGGCCGATCCTCAGGGTGGCGCCGGCCTCGGTGACCTGGCCCCGGCTGCCGACCCCGACCCCCAGATGCGGCGTCAGGGTGACGTCCAGGCCGTTGCCGGTCTGACCCAGGGTCTCGGTCCAGCCGCGGGTGTAGGTCAGGTCGTAATGTTCGGCGTCGTAGACGGCCGGGTCCTGCGGCCCGGGCGGCAGGGGCGAACCGTCGGCCCGGCGCACCGGACCCTCCGTGCGCAGCCGCAGCCGGTCGCGATAGGTCTCGCCTTCGTACCAGATGTCCGAATTCGAGGCGGCCCAGGTCGAGGAGACGTTCCGGGCCGGGTCGTAGCCCGACCAGCCGTCGTCGCCCTCGAAGGCGGCCTCGCCGGCGTCGAACCGCGCATCGCGGTCGAGGCGGGTCAGCAGATCGGAAACCGTGGCGGGGCGTTCACGCGCGACCCGCCAGGGATCGGCGATGGCCTGTTGCGGCGCCGGGAATTCCATAGCCAGCGCCGGGGCCGTAAAGACCGCCGCCGCCGCCACTCCCGCACTGAACGCCACCAGACGCATCAACGGTCCCCTCGTCCGTTAATGTTTCGAGCCTGCACGATCCGGGCCGAAACGCCAACTGACATTTTCCTGTCCGCCGAACGCCTCCCCTGTGGTGTGGGTTCCGGGTCAGCCCCAGGCGCGGAAATGCTTGGAAAGCTTGAGACCCTGGCTCTGGTAGTGGCTGCCGCCCTCGCCGTAGAGCCGCGAGGGCCGTTCCGTCAGCGGCTCATAGACCAGCCGGGCCACGATCTGGCCGTGCTCCAGAAGGAACGGCGTGTCGTGGGTGCGCACCTCCAGCACGCCTTTCGAGCCTGCCCCGTGGGCCTCGTCGGTGCCGAATCCCGGATCGAAGAAGCCGGCGTAGTGAACCCGGAACTCGCCCACTGACGGATCGATCGGGGTCATCTCCGCTGCCTGCATGACGGGGATCTCGACCGCCTCGCGCGAGGCCAGGATGTAGAATTCGCCCGGATCGAGCAGCAGTTCGCCGCGTCGCACCCCGAGCGGCTCCCAGAAGTCGCGCGGGTCGTGGCCGTCGATGTGGTCCAGATCGACCACGCCCGCATGCCGCCGTCCGCGGAAGCCGACGATGGTTCCGTCGGGGCCCTCCAGATCGACGCCGACGCTGCGGGTCTCCAGCTTGGGCGGGTCGCCGGCCTTCAGCCGCAGCTGGTTCAGCCGCGTCCCGGGCCGCACCAGGATCGAAAAGGTCTGAGGCGCGATCTCCAGATACAACGGTCCGTCGTAGCCCTCGTCGACATCGTCGAAACTGGCCCCCCGGTCGGTCAGCAGCCGCACGAAGACGTCCACCCGCCCGGTCGAGCTCTTCGGATTGGCGCGCGCGATCAGCCCCTTGGGCAGGCTCAGCCGCTCCTGCAGCCGGGCGATGTAGACGCAGCCCTTCTCCATCACATAGCCGGCCGACAGGTCGACGCCGTGCATGGCCACATCGGCGATCCGGTCCTCGACCTTGCGCCGTCCGGGCAGGAAGGACGCCCGCACCCGCCAGGCCCGGTCCGACAGCCTGAGATCGAGGCTGGCCGGCTGCACCTGATCCCTGTCGAAGGCCGTCTCCGAAACGATCGCGCCGCCGGCGATCAGGGCCTCGATGGACTGCGACGGAAGGATGCCGGGGAGGGAGGTCGAAAAGCTCTGCATGGCTTCCGATTACACGATTCCGCGCGCCGGCTCCCGCAAAGTGTCGCCCCGTTGGGTTCGCCTCGTCCGCGCCCCCGCTTGACCTGCGGCCCGCTTGCGCGACCATGGGGCATGCACGACACGCCCGCCTATGAAGCCGAGACCGAGGGCGTCCTGGTCCGCGTCCGCCCCAGCTATCTGGCCGGCCAGTCCGATCCCGACGGCGGACGTTGGGTCTGGGCCTATCAGGTCGAGATCGTCAATCTCACGCCGACCGCCATCCAGCTGATGGCCCGTCGCTGGGTGATCACCGACGGCCAGGGCCGGGTCGAGGAGGTGCGCGGGGCGGGCGTCGTTGGCGAACAGCCGGTCATCAAGCCCGGCGACAGCTACACCTATGCGTCCGGCTGCCCGCTCGGAACCCCGACGGGGTCGATGGTCGGCGGCTACTATATGACCGACGCCTCGGGCCGCTCGTTTGAGGCCGCCATCCCGGCCTTCAGCCTCGACGTGCCGGGCGAGCGGCGGGTGCTGAACTGATTTGAAGAGCGAGGGGGCGAGGGGGCTGCGTCAACCCGGAGAACCGCAGCCCCGCCCCTGACTCACCGCCGCGAGCGGGTGCGGCGGGAGGCGGACGGCGGCCCCTCTAGGGGCCATTCGTGTCGGTCGTTCGACCGAAAAGCGACGGGTGCGCGAAACTGTGCCCGCGCACCCGGATTTCAGACACCGCCGCGCTCAAGCAGCGCGCGACCGCGTCGCGAGCGATAGCGCCCTTGCTAGATGTACCGGCGCAGGCTGCGGGCCAGTTCCGAGGCTCCATCCTTGCCGCCTTTGCGGACCTGCGGCTGGTAGGCGACGCGGGCGTGTTCAACGCAATAGACGCCTTCCGAGGCGCGGCGGCCGCAGAAGCTGAACTCGGTCGAGG
>JAAXIW010000131.1 GCA_012270135.1 Brevundimonas sp.
ACCCCGAGGCGCGCGGCAACTCAAAATCTGGTTTTGCGGCGCGGGACCGCGGCCCCCACTCCGCCCTGTGTCGTCGCATCTCAGCCCGCTGGAATCAACGGGCGTTTTTCGCGTCACAGGTTAACGGGCCGCTTGCGAGTCGCCTACCGGGCGATCCGTCAGCAGTTCAGTCCCGCGGCGCCGTCTGGACGATCTCGGACTTCAGCTGCTGGTCGATCGGCGCGTCGGCGGCGTCATTGGCCGGAACGACCGGCGGGGCGAGGACGCGGTCGATGGTCTCCACGACGCCATCCCACGGCAGGGCGCCCCGGTTGCGCACGCGCTGATAGTTGTCGGCCGGATCGTAAACCGTCAGCGTCGGATCGAGGTCGCCCCCTTCAAGCCGGCCCATCGCCGCGAGCAGATTGGCCTGGGCGACGTATTCGTTGCGGCGCGCGCTGGCCAGGGTGATCTCGGCGTTGCGCAGCTCCAATTCCTGGTTGAGCACGTCCAGGGTGGTGCGAAGACCGACCTGGGCCTCCTGGCGGACGCCCTCGGCGGCCACGGTGGCGGCGCGCACGGCTTCCGTCCCCGCCTCGAGGCTGGAGCGCGCCGACAGCGCCTGGGCGTAGGCCGAACTGACGGACTGCAGGGTGTTGCGGCGTTCGCCCTCGACGTTGATCTGGGCGGCGTTGGCGCGCTCGAGCGCCTGGGCCACGCGCGAGCCGTTGAGGCCGCCGGTGAACAGTGGAACCGAGACGGTGGCCCCGGCGGTCAGACGCTGGCTTTCGCCGATGTCGCTGATCCGGTCAAAGTCGGCGTTCGAGCCGCCATAGGATGCGGTCAGCCGGGCCGAGGGCAGATATTCCGACTTGGCGGCCGCGGCGTTGGCCTCGGCGGCGCGGAGATTGTAGGCGGCCGCCCGGATGCCCGGATTGTCGCGCAAGGCCACGTTGAGAGCGTCGTCGAAATCGGTCGGCATGCCCGGCAGGACCGGCATCGGAGCGAGGTCGCCCGGCGACTGCCCGACGACGGCGGCGTAGGAGGCGCGCGACACCGACAACTGGGCCTGGGCATTGGCCAGATCAGCCTCGGACTGGGCGAGACGCGCCTCCGACTGGGCCACGTCCGTGCGGGTGATCTCGCCGACCTCGAAGCGGGCCGAGGCCTCCTCGAGCTGACGCTGGAGCACGCCGAGATTCGCCTGGCGGATACGCAGGATTTCGGTATCGCGAATCACATCGGCATAGGCCTGGATCACGGAGGCCAGCACCGTCTGTTCGATGTCGCGCAGATTCTCGCGGCCCGCGAGGATGTCGGCCTCAGCGGCGCTGATGCCGTGACCGATGCGCCCCCCCGTCCACAGGGTCTGGGAGAGGCCGATGCTGGCGGAGGCGCTGTCGTTGTAGGGATTGGCGAACGGCCCGACCTCGCCGTAGTCCTGCGTGAGATTGCCGCTTACGGTGATATCCAGGCGGGGGCGCAGGCCGGCGCGGGCCTGGACGATCGATTCGTCCAGCGCGCGCTGGTTGGCGCGCTGGGCCAGGAGCGAGGGATTGGTCTGATAGGCCAGGGCGATCGCATCCCGCAGCGTTTCGGCCCAGACAGGCGCGCCCATGCCGGTGAAGACGGCGATGATGGCGACCGAGGCGAGCGCGCGCGAACGTTTCAGCATGACTGTTCCTGCCTGGCGCGCGGGGAAGCGCACGCCCTCTTGTATCCCATAGGCCTGATGCGGGACTGTTTCCTCCCACGCCAGTTAAGATTTTTTCACGCGGCCCCCGGCATTGCGGCGGCCGGCGCCTGTTCTACAGGGCGAAGGCGGGCTCGGGCGCGAGGCCCGCAAGCACGGGCGGAGCCGCGTCGAACAGTTCGCGGCGGGAGACACCGGAGACGCCCTTCACGTACAGGACGGCCTTGCCGGCGGGGCCGGCGCGCTCGACCACGACCAACCGGCCGCCGACCTTGAGAGCGGCCAGCCAGGCGTCAGGGCGCACCGGGGTGGCGGCCTCGGAGACGATGACGTCGTAGCCTTCGCCCGCGGGTTGGGTGAACGGCGCAACCACGCCTTCCACGCCGGCTGCGTCCAGGGCGCCGCCGACCACGTCCAGCACCGCCGGGTCGGCTTCCTGGGCGGTGACCGTCAGTCCCAACCGCGCCAGCACGGCCGCAGCGTAGGGGCCGGCGACCGCCAGGGCGGTTTCCCCGGCGCGAGGCTCCAGCGCCATCAGCAGCTTGGACAGGTCGCGCGGCAGCATCAGGCGACGACCGCCGGCGATCTCAGGCTCCATCTCGGCATAGGCGGAAAAGGCACGGTCGGCAGGCAGGAATTTCTCACGGGGGACCGCGAGCAGGGCCGCCTGCAAGTCGCGGTCGGTGACGTCGTTCACCCGGACCTGACTGTCCACCATGACCTTGCGCGCGGCGGCGAAATCCATCTGTCGATCGTCCCGATTAGGCGAAGGCGCTGAAGCGCGCCGGAAATCTCGCGCGCTTATAGGTCTGTGCGTTGCGGGGGACAATCCGATCTGATAGCGAACGCGCCTCGCGATGGCGAGGTCGTCTCACGGACGGCCCAGGGCCTGATGGCGGAGTGGTGACGCAGAGGACTGCAAATCCTTGCACCCGGGTTCGATTCCCGGTCAGGCCTCCATCGCGAGTTTCCGACAGTTCAGACGGGTGCGGTCATCCAGCCGATGACCGTGGCCGCGCTTACCGTGGCCGCGACGATGGTGATGGCGACCGCGACGCGCGCGTTGCGGTTCACGAAGAACAGAATGTTGTCGAGCATATTCAACTTCCCCCGGACCACTGCACAGCGTCACAGTTTTCAGCATTCATCAAGGTATACGAAGGGTTAATCGCGGATTGGTGAACGCTTTACGCCTGGCGGGTGAAATGATGCAGGGCGATCGCGCCGGCTGTTCCCACATTGAGGGAATCGAAGCCGCCCGACATCGGGATGCCGATGGTCTCGCAACGCTCAATCAGGTGAGTCGGCAGACCCGGCCCCTCGGCCCCGAGCACGATGGCGATCCGGCCGCCGCGCGGCGACAGGTGCAGCGGCGACACGGATGACGGGGTCATGGCGAGGACCCGAAACCCCGCCGCCGTCAACTCTTCGACGATCTCGCCCGCGCCGCGGCCGGTCGACATCGGCGTGCGCAGGACGGCGCCGACGGAGACGCGGATGGCCTTGCGGTAGAAGGGGTCGCAGCAGCGGTCGTCGAGCAGCACGGCGGCGGCGCCGAAGGCGGCGGCTGCGCGGAAAATCCCGCCCATGTTGTCGTGATTGCCGATCCCGCAGGCCACCACCACGACCGCGTCGTCCCCCATACCGGCCAGCAATCCGCCGAGCGGGTGCGGCGCGGGCTTCTCGCCGAGCGCCAGGATTCCCCGGTGGAGATGAAACCCGGCGATGCTGTCGAGCACGGGCTGGGGCGCGGCGTAGACTGGCGTTTCCGGCGGCAAGGCCGCGATGACGTCGGCAAGGGCGGCGAGGCGCTTTTCCGCGATCAGGGCGGCGACCGGCCGGCACAGGGAGGCCGGCGAGGCGAGCACGCGCAGCACCACCTCCCCCTCGGCGACGAACAACCCCTGTCGCCCCGTCAGGTCGCGCTCGCGGATGTCGCGGAAGGCTGCGACGCGGGCGTCGGACGCATCATCGATGGGGATTACGGCCAATCGGATATTTCCCGTTGCGCGAGGCTGACTCGCGCTGCTATAGCGCCCGCCTTCCCGAGAGGAAGTGTTCCGCGGTAGCTCAGTGGTAGAGCAGCCGACTGTTAATCGGCTGGTCGTAGG
>JAAXIW010000225.1 GCA_012270135.1 Brevundimonas sp.
AAGGCCCTGTCTCGCGAGGGCGGTCTCGGCGTGGCGGTCTGGCGTATCGGCGAAACCCCGGCATCCGATCTGGCGGCCCAGAACCGGTTGTGCGGCCTGCTGGTCGATCTGGGCGCCGCGGCC
The DNA here is from genome assembly GCA_012270135.1 of Brevundimonas sp. Classification (GTDB taxonomy): domain Bacteria; phylum Pseudomonadota; class Alphaproteobacteria; order Caulobacterales; family Caulobacteraceae; genus Brevundimonas. The sequence goes on from JAAXIW010000225.1 coordinate 124, forward strand.
CTGGACCGCATCAAGCTGGTCGATCTACAGACAGAAATCGAGGCGGGGGTGAGGGCGTCCCGGTTGAGGGACGCGATCCTGGGGTCGATCTCTCACGATCTGAGAACGCCGCTGGCGACGGTGCTGGCGTCGGCGAGCAGCCTTCGGGACTACGGCGAACGGTTCAGCGACGAAACGCGCCGCGACCTGGCGGAAGGCATCGTCCAGGAAGCGGACCGCCTCAATTCCTATCTCGAGAGTCTGCTGGCCCTTTCGAAAATCGAGGCCGGTCACCTCGCGCCGGCGCTGGGCCCGGTGGCGGTCGTCGAGGTGCTGGACGGGGCTGTCCGCCGCCTGGGACCGGAGGCCGCCGACCGGATCGACGCGGCGGCGCTGGACGAAACGCTGGAGATGGAGGCGGATGCGGCCCTGCTGGAACAGGTCCTGTTCAACCTGCTGGACAACGCCGTCGTCCATGGCGGCCCGTCGGTTCGGGTCCGGGTCGAGGCCTGGTGTTCCGAAGGAACTGTCAACCTGGCCATCGAGGACGACGGGGTCGGCGTGCCGGACGAAGAGCATGAGCAGCTCTGCGACAAGTTCTACCGCGGCCAGAACCGCCATCCCGACGCGCGCGGCACCGGCGTGGGGCTGTCGATCGCCAAGGGGTTCGTCGAGGCGATGGGAGGTTCTCTTCGACTTGGCCGGAGCCTGGGGGCGAAGCAGGGGCTGAGGGTGGAGATCACCCTGCGCGCGCCGGGGAATCCGGAATCATGACCCGGGTCCTGCTGGTCGAGGACGAAGCCCATATCGTGCGGGCGCTGTCGCCCGCGCTGGAGGCCGAAGGCTACGACATCACGCCCGTCGCCACCGGCGGCGCCGCGCTGGAGGCGCTGGCCGGGGAGGGGTTCGATCTGATTCTGCTCGATCTCGGTCTGCCCGACATGGACGGCAAGGTGGTCATCGAGCGGATCCGGGAATGGTCCGAGGTGCCGATCATCGTTCTGAGCGCCCGGCATCTGGAGGATGAGAAGATCGCGGCCTTTGACGTCGGGGCGGACGACTACGTCAACAAACCATTCGCCATGGGCGAACTGATGGCCCGACTTCGAGCCGCCCAACGCGGGCGCGAGCGCCGCTTCTCGTCCCTGTCGGTGTTCAAGGCGGGCGCCCTGACCATGGACCTGTCCAACCGCCGGGTCTGGATCGAGGACGAACCGATCCACCTGACGCCGAAGGAGTATGTTCTGGCGCGCACGCTGGCGCGCTATGCCGGCCGCGTGGTGACACACCGACAGATCGCCCTCGCGGTGTGGGGCGGCGCCGGCGCGGTGGACAACCAGTCGGTTCGCGTGCTGGTGGCGCAGTTGCGGCAGAAGATCGAACGCAATCCCGCCCGGCCGCGGATTGTTCTGACCGAGCAAGGGTTGGGGTACCGGATGCCCGAACCGCTGGTCTGACCGCGGGCCCGACTCCTCTCCCGTTTCGTCCGTCCTGGCCCTATCTCTCCATCCATGCGCCTTCGTGTCGTCGATCTTGAAACCACCGGCGGGGACCGGTCCGCCGAGATCATCGAGGTCGGAGTGGTGGATGTGGCGCGGGATGAGGCCGGACAGTGGGTGGCGTCGCCGCCGGTGTCGAAGCTGTTCCGGCCCAAGGGCGAAATTTCGTTCCACGCCATGGCGGTGCATCATCTCACGCCTGAGGATTTCTGCGACGCCGATCCGCACTGCGACGAATACGCTCTGCGCGAGATGCTGATGGGGAAGCCGGCGGATGTGATGGTGGCGCATTCGGCGCGGTTCGAGCGGGGGTTCATCACCGACACGGCGACCGGGGGGCTGCCGTGGATCTGCACCGTCCGGGCCTCGAAACAGGTGTGGCCGGAGGCGCCGGGACATTCGAACCAGGTGCTGCGCTACTGGCGGGGGCTCCGGCTCGATCCGGCGCTGGCGCTGCCGGCGCACCGGGCCGGGCCGGACGCCTGGGTCACGGCGCATCGGCTGATCGACCTGCTGACGGAAGCGACGGTCGATCAGATGCTGGCGGGGACGGCCGAGCCGCGTCGGCTGGAGCGGATTCCGTTCGGCAAGCACCGGGGGCGGGCGTGGGCCGAGGCGCCGGAGGACTATCTGCGCTGGATGGCGGGCCAGACGGCGATGGACGCCGAGGTCGTGGCCGCGGCGCGGGCGGAACTGGAGTGGCGAGCGGATCCCGTCTGAGCGGCTGTTTGCTGATTCGTTCGAAAGTCAATCTATACGTCCGATAATGACGTGTTGCTGTTCGAGAGTGCACCTCAACGACCGGGGCCGCGTCGCCGCATGGTGCGGAGGACGTCAAGGCGCCGGCGGGTGGGGTCTTCGCACGTGTTCCAGGATTTCTTTTCCTTCCCGACCTGGGAAGACGGCTTTCTCACGATCGCGGTGGCGATCTTCCTGATGCTGGCCGGAGGGGCGCTGCTGCTGGCCTGGTTGAAGCGCCGCAGGGACTGAGGTCGACGCGGCTCTAGCGGCGGGCGTCGACGCGGGCTAAACCTGCCGGCCGGGCGCGTCATGCGGAGCACCAAGTGAAGATTGCCGAACGCTGGTTCGTGATGGCGGGCGTCGGCCTGCTGGCCGGGATCGCGCTGATTGGAATGATCGTGGCGATCTACGCCGCCTGGCTGTTCCACGCCCTGCCGGACGCCTCGGACCTGGCCGACTACCGGCCGGCGACGGCGACGCGCGTCTATGCCGGCGACGGGACGCTGATCGGCGAATTCTCGGACGAGCGCCGCATCTATGTGTCGTACGAGCAAATTCCCGAACCGGTGGTGCAGGCCTTCCTCGCCGCCGAGGACCGCAACTTCTTCAGCCACGGCGGGGTCGACGTCTCGGGCCTGGGCCGGGCCATGTTCAAGAACATCTTCAACGCCGCCACCGGGCGGCGCCTGGAGGGCGGCTCGACCATCACCCAGCAGGTCGCCAAGAACGTGCTGCTGACCAACGAGACCAGCATCAACCGCAAGGTCAAGGAAGCCATCCTGGCCAACCGGCTGGAAGCGACCCTGACCAAGCCCCAGATCCTGGAACTGTATCTGAACGAGATCTTCCTCGGTTACCGGTCGTATGGCGTGGCGGCGGCGGCCTACAACTATTTCGGCAAGTCGCTGGACCAGCTGACGGCGGACGAGGCGGCCTTCCTGGCGGCCCTGCCCAAGGGGCCGAACAACTATCATCCGAAGCGGCATCCGGGGGCGGCCAAGGGCCGGCGCGACTGGGTGCTGAACGAGATGGAGGAAAGCGGCTTCATCACCGAGGAGGAACTGGCGGCGGCTCTGGCCCGGCCGCTGGTGACCCAGGACGCGCCGCGGCGGGCGCAGTACGCCGACGCCGACTTCTTCGTCGAGGAAGCGCGCCGCCGGGCCATCGCCCAGTTCGGCCGCGAGGAGATCAACCGCGGCGGCTACTATATGCGGACGACCCTGGACCCCGAACTGCAGTCGGCGGCGCGCGACGCGCTGATGAGGGGCCTGGAGAACTACGACCGCCGGCACGGTTGGCGCGGGCCGTGGGGCACGACCGACTTCGCCGACGGCTGGCAGGAGAAGGCGCTGGACCAGACCCGTCCGCCGGAGCGGCGGGCGTGGCGCGCGGCGGCGGTGGAGAGGGTCTCGGGCTATGGGG
>JAAXIW010000192.1 GCA_012270135.1 Brevundimonas sp.
CATCCGGATCGGCGTCCACATAGCGCGGCGGCAGCACCTGATAGCCGTCGGCGGCGAACCGCAGGGCCAGGGCGTGCCACGGCCCCCGGTTGGTGATCCGCCCGCCCGAGCCGTGCATCATCACGATCGCCGCGCGCCGCCCCTCCCCGACCGGCCGGTAGTGGATGGCCCGGATGGTCTTGCCGTGGCTGTCGAAGCTCATGCCTTCGTAAGTCGGCGGGGGGGCGGCCGGCTCCTGCGCCCGGACGGATCCCGCCAGCCCCGCCGCGGCCGCCCCGGCCAGCAGGCTACGCCGGTCCATCGCCCGCCTCCCTGCGGCTTTCGAGGAAGCCGCGCGTGGCCCGGAACGCCTCGCACCAGGTCGGCAGGTCGTACTGATGCCCGTCGAAGGCCAGTTCACGCACCTGCACCGCCGCCCCCGCCTCGCGCAGGTCGTCGGCCAGCCGCAGCGTCGCCCGCACCGGCACGGCCTCGTCACGCCGCGCGTGCAGCAGCAGCACCGACAGGTCGCGCCCCGCCAGGCTGTCCTCCACCGCGCCCCCGCCGGCCACGAGGATGGCCGAGCGCACGCCGCTGCCCTCGGCCGCAGCCGCGTCGGCCCCGACGGCCGCGCCGCGTGAATAGCCCCACAGCGCCACCCGGTGGCGGGCCATGCCCGGCTCGGCGGACAGCGCTTCCGCCGCGTCCAGCGCCGCCTGCCGCCAGGCCCGCGCCGCCACCGTCCGCCGCCGGGCATCGGGCGCGGCCGCGTCGAAATAGGCCGGCAGGATCACCCGGTAGCCGCGCGAGGCCAGCTGGATGGCGTGGGCGTCGAACAGGATCGAATTCATCTCGAATCCCGTGCCGCCGTGCAGCAGCACGAGCCCCTCGCCGTTGGCCTCGCCGCGCGGCGAATAGAGATGGGCCCGGATCGACCGGCCGCGGCTGTCGAAGGTGATCGTCTCGCGCATCGCCCTGACCGGCACGTCGTCGGCGCAGCCCGGTATCCCGACCTGCGCCTGGGCCAGGACCGGCGGCCCGCCCGCCAAAAGCGCGACCAGGCCGAACAGGGCCATACCCGCACGCCAGGGAAGGTTCGTCGCCGTCATCGTCCTATGCCCCTTCGCCCGTCACCACCCGGTCCAGAAAGGCCCGCGTCCGCCCGAACACCTCGCACCAGGTCGGGCCGTCGAAGCCGTGTCCGTCCCAGTCCAGGGCCTGAACCTCCACCATGGCGCCCCGGCGTTGCAAGCCGTCGGCCCATCGGCGCGTCGACATGGGCGAGATCACCGGGTCGGTGCGGGCGTGGATCAGCAGCAGCGGGATCTCGCGCCGGTCCCGGGCCGCCTCGCCGACATCCAGCCCGGCCGCCACCGAGACCGCCGCCGCCACGCCCTCGTCCTCCATCGCCGCCTCGCCGGACAGGAAGCCGCCCAGCCAAGCGCCCCACAGCGCCACCCGGTCCGGCGCCATGCCCGGCTGCTGCCCGAGGAAAGCCGCTCCGTTCCGCGCCGCCCCGCGCCAGATGCGCATGTCCCGGCTGGTCCGCCGCTCCCGCCCTGGCTCGGCGTCATAATAGTTCGGGACCAGCACATGATAGCCGCGCGAGGCCAGCTGGATGGCGTGGGGGTCGAAGGTCTGGGCGTCCGCCGCCAGCCCCCTCGCCCCATGCAGCAGCACCACTCCGGCCCCGTTCGGCCGCGCCGGGCGATAGATCAGCCCCCGCACCGTGGCCTGGCCGCTGGCGTAGCTGGTCTGCTCCCGCGTCGCCGCGTGAGGGATGTCGTCGGCGCAGGCCGCCCGGGCCGCCGGCGCGAGCGACCCGGCCAGCCCCAATGCGACGATCAGGAGCCGGCCGTATCCCATCGCCCTACCGGTTCAGGCTCAGATGGTTGATCAGGTCGCTGCGCGTGATCAGGCCGACGAAGGTCTCGCCGTCCAGCACGATCGCCACCCGGTCGCGGTCGAACAGCGGGATCAGGGCCTCGAGCGGCTCCGAGACCTGCACCGTGTCGAGATCGCGCGTCATCACCGCGCCGACGGGCTTCTGGAAGCGCGCCTCGCGGCTGATCTCGTCGTTGTGCATGACGTGCACGATGTCGCGCTCTTCGACGATGCCGACCAGCCGCCCCTCATCGATCACCGGCAGCTGCGACACGTCCGCCCCCTTCATCCGCTTGAAGGCGGTGTCCAGCGTGTCCTCCGGCCCGATCACCACCACATCGCCGTTCTCGTATTTGCGGGTGATCAGGTCCGACAGGTCGCCGTGCAGTTCGCGCTCGGCCAGGCCCTGATCCGCCAGCCAGGCGTCGTTGTAGACCTTGGACAGATACTTGGCCCCCGTGTCGCAGACGAAGGTCACCACCCGCTTCGGCTCCGTCTGCTCGCGGCACCAGCGCAGGGCCGCGGCGATCAGCGTCCCCGACGACGATCCGGCCAGCACGCCCTCCTTCAGCAGCAGGTCGCGCACCGTCGCGATCGCCTCGGCGTCCGGGATCGAATAGGCCCGGTCGATGACACCCATGTCCGCCGTGTCCGGCACGAAATTCTGCCCGATGCCCTCGACGGTGTAGCTGCCCTCCGGCCCCGGCACGCCCTCGTTGACGATGCCCGCCAGTGTCGAGCCAACCGGATCGGCCAGGATGATCCTGGCGTCCGAGCCGACGCTCTTCAGATAGCGGCCGATGCCGGTGATCGTCCCGCCCGAGCCGATGCCGGCCACGAAGGCGTCGACCTTGCCGCCCATCTGCTCCCAGATCTCCGGCCCGGTGGTCCTGAAGTGGGCCTCGGAGTTGGCGTCGTTGGCGAACTGGTTGACGTAGAAGCCGCCCGGGATCTGCTGCGCCAGCCGCTCGGCCATGTCGGTGTAATAGTCGGGATGACCGTGCGGAACGTCCGAACGCGTCAGGCGAACATCCGCGCCCATCGCCCTGAGATGCTGGATTTTTTCCTTGGACATCTTGTCCGGGATGACCAGCAGCACCTTATAACCCTTGGCCTGCCCCACCAGCGTCAGCGCCAGGCCGGTATTGCCCGCGGTCGCCTCCACGATGGTCCCGCCGGGTTTCAGGAAGCCGTCCTTCTCGGCCGCCGCGATCATCGACAGGGCGATGCGGTCCTTGATCGACCCGCCCGGGTTCTGCGACTCCAGTTTCAGGAACAGCCGGCATTTGCCGGTGTCCATCTTCGTCACCTCCACCATCGGCGTCTTGCCGATCAGGTCCAGCAATGAGCCGGTGGGTCCGGACAGGACCGGGGCGGGGGCGAGCGGCATTCAGGGACTCCGTTCAATCGGGCCGGAAGCTGGCCGGGCGAGTGTGACAGGTCAAGGACGGCGGGTCGATTTCGGAACAAACCGGCCCTCCCGGACGATGGTTCGGTCGCAGGAGGATGGATGAGCCCCACAAACCCCCTCGCCGACGGCGGCGTGCTGATCGAGTGGGCCCGCTACGCGGCGCTCGGCCTCGAGCTGTTCGGCGTCGCCGTCATCGTGCTGTCGGTGCTGCTCGCCGCCGCCGGCTTCGTCCTGAACGGAGTCCGTGCCGGCGACTGGCCCGCTGCCTATGACGGCGCCCGCGCCAACCTCGGCCGCGGCATCCTGCTGGGTCTGGAGCTGCTGGTCGGGGCCGACATCATCGCCACCGTCACCTCGCCCCTGACGGTTGAGAGCGTCGGCCTGCTGGCCGGCATCGTCGCCATCCGCACCTTCCTGAGCTTCGCGCTGGAAACCGAGATCGAGGGTCGCTTCCCGTGGCGCCGGCACACGTACGAGCGGGCCCACCC
>JAAXIW010000372.1:0-324 GCA_012270135.1 Brevundimonas sp.
GGCGAGGTCATCCGCGACGAGGGCGGGCAGGCTCTCTACGACCGGAGCGAGGCGGTGCGGCAGGCGTCCGGGGCCTGGCACCGCGACGCGGGCCCCGAAGACGCCGCCCGTCTCGAAAGCCTGCTCGGAGACCTTTCGCTGGATCAGGCGGTGGGGCTGGCCCACGGCTTCGCGGTCTTCTCCCTGCTCGCCAATATCGCCGAGGATCGGGCCGGCAAGCGCCGCGCCCGGGACCAGGCCGCCGCCGGCGACCGCGCGGACACCCCCGCGGGCGCGATCAACCGGCTGTCCGACATGGGAGTCGCGGCCCCGGCGGCGCGCGCC
>JAAXIW010000372.1:334-3748 GCA_012270135.1 Brevundimonas sp.
CGTTCGAGAAGGCCCTCGGCCATCCCTTGCCCTCGGCGGCGCGCGACCTGCTGGCCGAGGCGCTGATCTCGCCGGTGCTCACCGCCCACCCCTCGGAGGTGCGGCGCAAGAGCGTCATTGATCGCATCGCCGCCGTCTCGGACCTGCTCGACGCCTGCGACCAGAACGCCCTCGACTGCGCGCCCGACGTCCTCACCGCCGGCCTGCGCCGCCAGACCGTCATCCTCTGGGCCACCCGGCTGGTGCGCCAGGCCGGGCTGGTGGTGCAGGACGAGATCGACACCGTCGTCTCCTTCCTCGACCGCGTCTTCCTTCGCGTGGCCCCGGCCCAGCTGGCCGACTGGCGCCGGCGGCTGGAGGCGCCGGACCTCGCCCCCTTCATCCGCATCGGCAGTTGGGTCGGCGGCGACCGCGACGGCAATCCCAACGTCGACGGCGCGGTGCTGTCCGCCGCCTTCCGCACCCAGGCCCGCGCCGCGCTCCGCCACTACCTCGACGAGGTCAACGCCCTCGGCGCCGAGCTCAGCCTGTCCGGCTCCCTGAGCGACATATCCCCCGAACTGGCGGCTCTGGCCGAGGCTTCTGGCGACCGCTCGCCGCATCGGGCCGACGAGCCCTATCGACGGGCGCTGAGCGAGATCTACGCCCGGCTGGCCGCGACCCATCCGGCGCTGACCGGCCTGCCCGCGCCCCGCGCCGCCGCCTTCGCCGCCCAGCCCTACGCCGGGCCGACGGCCTTCCGGGACGACCTGGCGGTGCTGCGCGACAGCCTGATCGCCCACCACGGCGCGGTCTTCGCCGACGACCGCCTGACCCGGCTGATCACCGCCGCCGACGTATTCGGCTTCCACATGGCCACGGTCGACCTGCGCCAGAACGCCGACGTGCACGAGCGGGTGGTCGCCGACCTGCTGAAGGTCGCCGGGGTCTGCGACGACTACCTGGCCCTCGACGAGGAGGCCCGGCTGGCGCTGCTGGCGGCCGAGCTGTCTTCGGGCCGGCTGTTGTTCAACCCGTTCGCCGATTACGCCGACGAGACGCTGAAGGAGCGCGCCATCCTGCAGGCCGCGGCCGAGGCCCTGCGCCTGTTCGGGCCGCAGGCGATCCGCACCCATATCGTCTCCAAGACCGACGCGGCCTCGGACCTGCTCGAGGTCTATCTGTTGCTCAAGGAGGTCGGCCTGTACCGGGCCGACGACCCCGCCGCCTGCCCGATCCAGGCCGCGCCCCTGTTCGAGACCATCGACGACCTGCGGGCCGCCCGGGCGCCGCTCGAGCGGTTGCTGCGGGAACCCGCCGCCCTCGCCGTGGCCCGCGCGCGCGGGGTGCAGGAGGTCATGCTCGGCTATTCCGACTCCAACAAGGACGGCTCCTACCTGACCTCGACCTGGGAGCTGCACGAGGCCTCGCTGGCCCTGTTGCAGGTGGCGGAGGCCGCGAACCTGCGGCTCCAGCTGTTCCACGGCCGGGGCGGGGCCGTCGGCCGGGGCGGCGGCTCCAGCTTTGCGGCGGTGGCGGCCCAGCCGCAGGGCACGGTGGCCGGCCGCATCCGCGTCACCGAACAGGGCGAGGTCATCGCCAACAAATACGGCGAGCCGGAGATCGCCCGCCGCAACCTCGACGCCCTGACCTGCGGCGTGCTGCTGGCCTCGCTGAGGCCGCCGGCGGACGAGACCTTCACCGCCCGCCACGGCGAGACCGCCGCGGCCCTGTCGCGGGCCTCGATGGCCGCCTATCGGGCGCTGGTCTACGAGACTCCCGGCTTCGTCGACTATTTCCGCGCCGCCACGCCGATCGCCGAGATCGCCGACCTCAAGATCGGCTCCCGGCCGGCCTCGCGGACCTCGTCCACCGCGATCGAGGATCTGCGCGCCATTCCGTGGGTGTTCAGCTGGAGCCAGTCGCGGGTCATGCTGCCCGGCTGGTTCGGCTTCGGCTCGGCGGTGGAGGGGGCGGATCTCGACGAACTGCAGGTCATGGCCCGCGACTGGCCCTTCTTCCGCACCCTGATCCAGAACATGGAGATGGTCATGGCCAAGGCCGACATGACCATCGCCCGGCGCTACGCCGATCTCGTCCCCGACAGGGCCCTGGCCGACCGCATCCACGGCGCCGTCGTGGGGGAATGGGAGCGGACCGAGGCGGCGGTGCTGGCCATCACCGGGCAGGACGCCCTGCTGGCCGGCCAGCCCGAGCTGGATCGGCTGATCCGGCTGCGCATGCCCTATGTCGAGCCGCTCAACCATGTGCAGATCGAACTGATCCGCCGTCGCCGCGCCGGGGACGACGATCCGCGCGTCCGCGAAGGCATCCTGCTGGCCCTCAACGGCGTTGCGGCGGGACTACGCAACAGCGGCTGATCAACGTTCAGATTTCCGCGAATTCATGCAGCGTCGCCATTCCGCCGCGAAATCCACATCGGGCCGCAACAGCGTGGCCGTATCTCCGGCACCGTCGCCGCCACGAGCGACGCCCTCCCCGCAGGAGATCAAAGATGAAAACCCTCGCTTCTCTCGTCGCCGTCCTGATCGTCACCGCAGCCGGTTCGGCCTCCGCCCAGGAAGCCCGCATCCGCTGGGGCGACCTGGACCTGTCCACCGCCGCCGGGGCCGACGCCTTCGACCAGCGGGTGCGCGCCGCCGCCCGCAAGCTGTGCCGCAACCAGCCGATGATCGGCGGCCGGGCGGCCTGCCAGGCGGCCGTTCGCGACGAGGCGGGCGGCTTGCTGCCCGGCGCCGCCCAGGTCGACTACGCCCTCAGCCGCGTCCCACTGGTGGCCTGACGGCGCAAGGAAAAGGCCCGGCGGATCGCTCCGCCGGGCCTTCTCGCTTTCACGTCCGCGCTCAAGCAGCGAGCCGCCGCGCGGCGCGCGTGAGCGCCGCTAGGAGGTCGGGAAACCCCGCACGCGCAGCAGGGCCGCGACGTCCGGATTCCGGCCGCGGAAGCGGCGATAGGCCTCGCCGCGATCGGAGGAGTTGCCTTCCGACAGGATGATCGCCTTGTAGCGGGCGGCGATGTCCGGATTGAAGACGTCGCCCGACTCCTCGAAATAGGCCCAGGTGTCGGCGTCCATGACCTCGGACCACAGGTAGCTGTAATAGCCGGCCGAATAGGCGTCGCTCGTGAACAGGTGATTGAACTGCGGCAGGCGGTGCCGCATCACGATCTCCTTCGGCATGCCGTAGCGCGCGAGGCTCTCGCGCTCGAAGGCGTCGATGTCGGTCGGCGGCGTGGCCCGCGTATGCAGATCCATGTCGACCAGGGCCGAGGACAGATAGCTGACCGTCGCATAGCCCTGGTTGAAGGTGGCAGCGGCCTCGACCTTGTCGACCAGCGACTGCGGCATCGGCTGGCCGGTCTCGACGTGCTTCATGAAGCCATCGAGGATCGGTCGCGACAGCACCCAGTGCTCGT
>JAAXIW010000043.1 GCA_012270135.1 Brevundimonas sp.
CTCGCCATCGGCCTCGAGCATGGCCAGGAAGTCGCGCAGGGATATGTAGCCCATCGATCGCTCCAGACGTCCCGCTGGATTAGGCGGACGAAGCGGCGCTGTCACCCGCCCCGCGTCAATGGGGCCAGACCCGGCGTCACCATTCGCTGTCCCACTGGAAGGCCGGGTCGATCCAGTCGCCGAGACGGCCGTCGGGGCGGGCGAGGGCGTGGACGCGGTCCATTTCCTCGGCGGAGAGCTCGAAATCGAAGATGTCGAAATTCTCGGCGGCGCGGGATTCCTTCGAGGTCCGGGGGATGGCGATGACGTTCTGCTGGATCAGCCAGCGCAGGGTCACCTGGCCCGGCGTCTTGCCGTGGGCGCGGCCGATCTCGATCAGGGTCGGGTCGTCGGCGATCTGGCCCTGGGCCAGCGGCGACCAGGCGGTGATGGAGGAGTCGAGGTATTTCGCCGTGTCCAGCAGCTTCGTGAGCTTGAGGTAGGGGTGGTACTCGACCTGGTTGGTGACCAGTTTCGCCTTCGACAGCGTCTGCGCCTTGCGGAACTCCGACGAGGGGAAGTTGGACAGGCCGATGGTGCGGGTCAGGCCGAGGTCCTTCGCCTCGTTGAGGGCGCCGAGCGTCTCATCGAAGGACGGCTCGGTCTTCGGCCAGTGGAGCAGCAGGAGGTCGGGGGTGAAGCCGAGGCTGGCCGCGGACTCCTCCGCCTGTTTCAGCAGGCCGTCCCGGTCGAAATGGGCGACCCAGATCTTGGTGGTCAGCCAGATGTCGTCGCGGGCGACGTGGCCCGCCGCGACGGCGTCGCGGATGCCGTCCCCGACCGCCGCCTCGTTGCTGTAGATCCACGCCGTGTCGATGTGGCGATAGCCGATGCGCAGGGCCTCGGCGACCATGCGGCGGGCGTCCTCCGGCGTCAGGTTCCAGGTGCCGAATCCGAGGAGGGGAATGGCGTGGCCGTCGACGGTGATGGCGGGCTGGTCGGTCATGGAAGGCTCCGGGAAGGGAGCGGCTTACCTATGCCGGCGCCGGCGCGGTTCAACGCCTGCGGTAGGTGAAATCGTAGCCAGGCGTCCATGTCGAGCCGCCGTCGGTGGAGGATTCGCCGCGCTGGCGCACCGAGCCGTCGGGCTCCGGCGAGACGGTCATGCGCTGGACGGAACCCGGTCGCCCGGCGGCCTCGAGCACCATCGCGCCATCAGCGGACAGGCCGCCCTCGAACACCGTCACGGCGCCGTTGCTGTCCATATAGAACTGCCGCCAGACCCCGCCGCGGCGCTGGTCGAAGGTGCTGAAGCTGACGCCGTGATAGGTGGTGGCGACGCCGCCGGGGCCGAGGTTCTGGTGGTAGTCCTCCTCGATGGCGCAGCCGCCGGCGGTCGAGGAGATGGTGCTGCGGGCGACGACTGTCCCGGTCCCGGTGGCGCTGACGTCCCATTCGCCGATCCAGAAGTCGAAGGCGCTGTGATCGGCGTCGGTGCAGTCGATGGACGGCGGCGGCGTGCTCTGCAGCAGGGCCGCAAGCAGGATGGCGTGGATCATGATGTCCTCCCGCCGGGCAGGAGGAACCGGCGGGGGCGGGCCGTCAACTTAACCTTATGCAATCCGGTCGGGCGCGCCGCTCTTGGAGCCGGGGCCGTCCTCGGCTAAAGGCGCGGCCTGTCCTTCGCCTGAGCGCCTGACCATGACCGACCTCCCCGACCGCCTGTCCGTCGATCCCGACAGCCCGTACCACGACGCCGACCTGCTGGCGCAGGGCGTGGGTGTCCGCTTCAAGGGCGAGGACAAGACCAATGTCGAGGAATACTGCGTCTCCGAGGGCTGGGTCCGCCTCGCCGTCGGCAACCGCGTCGACCGCCGCGGCAAGGCCCTGACCGTCAAGCTGCAGGGGCCGGTGGAGCCCTATATCAAGGGCGAGTGACGCTCAGCCGACCTTGCGAAACTCGACCTGCGTCGCGGCGCTGTCGAGGATCAGCGCGCCGCCCTCGAGAATCGTGGCGCGGGTCACGCCGTCCATGAAGGCGCCGAAGCGGTCTTCGAACGGGCTCGTCATGCGCTCGCAGACGGCGCCCTGCCCAGGAATGACCTCCATCAGCGGCCCGTCCTGCCGGTAGCGCCAGCCGGAGAAGACGCAGGCGTTGGCCTCGATGCGCCCGTCCCCGATGGTTATCTCGATCGGCGCCTCGCCCGCCGGCGGCGCGGCGCCGTGGAAGAAGCGCAGCCGCCAGCGGCCGGTGATGTCGACCGGGGGCTGGGGCGGGGCCCGTTCGAAGGTCAGGCTGGCGTCGGGGCCGGTCAGGGTCAGGGTTTCGCCGCGACGCCCGGCCGTGGTGATCGCCGAGAGGGTGCGGTCGAACTCACGCTCCCAGTCGCTGAGACCGCGCGCGCACATCGCGCCCGGGTTGGCCGAGGTGACGACGAGCCGGTCTCCCTGCCGCTCATAGGTCCGCCAGAAGGCGATGCATTGCGACCGGGCGCGGAAGGAGAAGTCGCCCACTGTCATGGCGATCGGGTGATGCGCGTCGTCCGGATCGATGGTGGACGGAGCCGGCCGGCCGTTCATCACCGTCAGCCGCCACTCGCCGCGCATATCGACCGGCCCGGGCCGCTCCTCCGGCGAGGGCTCAGGCGAGGGCGCGTCGACGGGCGGGGCCGGGCTGCAGGCGGCGAGACACAGGGCGAGCAGGATCACGCGCATGGCGACAGAGCGAACCAACGGCGCGGCGGTTTCATGGCGACCCGCGGATCGCCGCGGCCAGCCTGCCTTATGCGACGGCTGACAAAACTCCGCTTGCGGGCGCTTCTCCCTCCGGGATGCGCGGTCTAGGTTCGGGCTCCTTCTGAGTCCCGGAGCCGTTCATGCGCCTGTCCGCCCGTCTTCTCGCCGCCAGCGCGCTGGCGCTGAGCCTCGCCGCCGGCCCCGTCCTGGCCCAGGACGCCCGCACCATCCGCGAGGCGGAGCAGCTGCGTGACCGGGCCCTGCAGGACAATGTGGCCTATGAGCTGGTCTCTGAGCTGACCACCCGCTTCGGGCCGCGGCTGGGCGGATCGGCGTCGGAGCAGGCCTCGGCCCGCTGGGGCGCCGACCAGTTCCGCGCCATGGGGTTCGACAACGTCTCGATCGAGCAATTCCCGCTGGCCCTGTGGACGCGGGGCGAGGCGCGGGCCGAGATCCTGGCGCCCTTCCCGCAGTCGCTGGAGGTGGTGGCGCTGGGCGGTTCGGGCGCGACGCCGCCGGAGGGGATCGAGGGCGAGGCCGCGATCTTCGAGACCTACCAGCAGCTGCTGGATCAGCCCGAGGGCTCGCTGACCGGCAAGATCGTCGTGGTGCTGCAGGACACGGTGCAGGCCCAGGACGGGCGCGGCTACGGCGCGACGTCGCCGATCCGGGGCAATGGCCCGACCGAGGCGGCCAAGCGCGGCGCCGTCGCCTATGTGCTGCGCTCGCTGGGCACCCATGACCACCGCTTCGCCCACACCGGTGCCACCCGGGTCGGCGAGGGGACGGTCCCGTCCTTCGCCATGAGCCCGCCGGACGCCGACCAGCTGCGCCGCATGATCCGTCTGAGCGACCAGCCGGTGCGGATGCGGCTGTTCTCGAGCGCCGGCTTCACCGCCGACAGCCACAGCCAGAACGTCATCGGCGAGGTGCGCGGCTCCGGCGCGGCGGACGAGGGCATCGTCATCGGCGGCCATCTCGACAGCTGGGACCTGGGCACCGGCTGGTCGCTCAGCC
>JAAXIW010000149.1:0-1246 GCA_012270135.1 Brevundimonas sp.
GGTGATAGAGGCGCGCAGTGACAGCTTGTCGCCGATCTTGTCGGTGGTGAAGCCGTCGAAGTCGCGCTCGACGATGAAGCCGCGGATCACGTCGTCGAGTTTGGCCCAGACCACCGCCAGGTCCGAGATCGGCGAATTGGTGATCAAGTATTTGGCCCCGTTCAGGCGGTAGCCGCCGTCGACCTTGACCGCCTTGGTCTTCATCGAGGCCGGGTCGGAGCCGCCGTCGGCCTCGGTCAGGCCGAAACAGCCGATCAGTTCGCCGGCCGCCATCTTCGGCAGGAAGCGCATCTTCTGCTCTTCCGAGCCGAAGGCGTAGATGGGGTACATGGCCAGCGACGACTGCACCGACATGGCCGAGCGGTAGCCGCTGTCGACCGCCTCGATCTCGCGCGCGATCAGGCCGTAGGCGACGTGGCTGACCGAGGAGCCGCCATACTGTTCCGGCAGCATGGCCCCGAGGAAGCCCATCTCGCCCAGCTCGGTCATGATCGACTTGTCGAACACCTCGTCGCGGAAGGCCTCGATGACGCGCGGCAACAGCTTTTCGCGGGCGTAGGACCGGGCCGCGTCCTGGATCATCCGCTCGTCGTCGGTCAGCCGTCCCGACAGGTCCAGCGGGTCGTCCCAGCGGAAGGTCTTCGTCGGGGCGGTGGAGCCGTCGGCCATGGGATGTCTTTCCTTGAGCGAGCGCGGATTTCGGCGGTCGCGGCGCCGACCCCCTGTTCTGCGGCGCGGTTTAGGCCAGAATGGCGTCCGCGGGTAGAGGGACCGCCCGCGACAGGCTAGACTGCCCGCATGATTCAGACCTTCAACCGCCTGTTCGTCGACCACCCGCGCGAGGTGAAGGAGAGCTACCTTCATCACATGGCCGCCTCGTCGCGATTCGGCTTCCGTCTGCTGAAGCTGGCCGGCTGCGCCTTCCTGCACGCCCTGGTGCCGGGGGTGCACAAGGCGACGGTGTCGAAGGCCGTCTGCTGCATGGCCGAGGAAATGGACGGCCGGGCCCGCGAGGCCCAGGAATGCCGGATGCGCAATGCGGGGGTATGGGATCCGGGGCTTTGAGAGGGTCGAGGGGCGGCTGGGCTGGGGAGCAGGCCGGGGGTGGCGCGGGGGGGGTTAGCTCTGGCGCGGGGGGGGCAGGGGGTTCTGATTGGAGGTATCGGCAGCGGGAATTCGTCGATGGATAGTCTGCTGTCTGGGTTGGACCTGCCTAATATGGGAGAGGTGTGGGGGGGGGGGGAGG
>JAAXIW010000149.1:1256-3726 GCA_012270135.1 Brevundimonas sp.
GCGAAGGGGCGAGGGTCGAGGGGCGAGGGATAACCGCTCGCGGTTCGGCATGCCGGACAGGCTTTCATGACACCGACCGACGAAGGCGATTCTTCCCTCGACCCTCGCCCCTCGACCCTCGCCCCTTCGCAAGGCCCTCTCTCCGGCGTTCGCGTCCTCGACCTCAGCCGCGTGCTGGCCGGGCCGTGGGCGACGCAGACCCTGGCCGATCTCGGGGCCGAGGTGATCAAGATCGAGCGACCCGGAGCGGGCGACGACACCCGCCACTGCGGTCCGCCGTTCACGACCAGGGCCGACGGGACTAGGGGCGACGCGGCCTATTTCCTGTGCGCCAACCGGGGCAAGAAGTCGGTCGAGCTGGACCTCGCCACGCCGGAGGGGGCGGAGATCGTCCGTGACCTGACGAAGACCTGCGATGTCGTGGTCGAGAACTTCAAGACCGGCGGGCTGAAGAAATACGGCCTCGACTTCGCGACTCTGTCGGCCGTGAATCCGAAGCTGGTCTATTGCTCGATCACCGGCTTCGGCCAGGACGGGCCGGACGCGCACCGGGCCGGCTACGACTATATGATCCAGGCCATGGGCGGGCTGATGTCGGTGACCGGCCAGCCCGACGGCGCGCCGGGGGCCGAGCCGATGAAGGTCGGGGTCGCCGTGGCCGACCTGTTCACCGGCCTCTACGCCTCCAACGCCATCCTCGCCGCCCTGCTGCACGCCCGGGCGACGGGACAGGGGCAGCATATCGACATCGCCCTGTTCGACGTCCAGGCGGCCATGCTGGCCAATCAGGCGACCAATTTCTTCGTTTCCGGCAAGGCGCCGACGCGGATGGGCAACGCCCATCCCAACCTCGCCCCCTACCAGCCCTTTCCGTGCACGGACGGCATGGTCGTCATCGCCGTCGGAAACGACGGCCAGTTCCGCGCCCTGGCGGCGGCGCTGGGCGCGCCCGGCCTCGGCGGCGATCCCCGCTTCGCGACCAACGCCCTGCGCATCGAGCACCGCGCGGTGCTGACCGCCGAGCTGTCGGCCCTGACCGCCGGCCACGACATGGCGGGGCTGATGGCGGCGCTGGAGGCGGCGGGCGTGCCCTGCGGCCCGGTCAATACGATCGACCAGGTCTTCGACGAGCCGCAGGCGAGACACCGGGGGCTGGAGGTGACCCAGGCCCGCGCCGATCTGTCGGCCCCCGTCCGCACCGTCGCCTCGCCGATCCGCCTGTCGGCCACGCCGGTCGCCTATGACCGCCCGCCGCCGGCGCTGGGCGAGCATACGGACGAGGTGCTGGGATCGGTGCGCACCCGCTAACCCCGCGGCGGGTCGAGGAACAACTGGGTCAGCCACCAGACTGCGAGGGTGAGCCCCGCCAGCAAGACGACCAGGCCGGCCGCCGAGATCAGCATCCCCTGCCACGCGATCGGCCGGAAGCGGCGCGGCAGGCTGTTGCCCCAGAAGCCTCCGGTCGACCAGGCCGCCAGGGCCATCACCGTGCCCACCCGGCGGGCACCCGCGTCCATCTCGTCCAGATCGTCGCCCTCGTCGGTGGCGAACTCGCCGGACTGCACCCGCGCCAGCAAGGCCCGCGCCTCCTCGATCCGCGAGGCCGGCGCCATCAGCCGGATGCCCAGCGCGCGCTGCATCAGCGGATCGACCGTGGTCTGGAACCGCTCGGTGACGGTGACGTCGATGCCGTGCGAGGCGAGGAAGGCCCCGGCGAGCTCCGCCTCATAGACATCGGTGAAACGGGCGATCTCGCGGAGGCTCATGCTGCGAGCCTAGATCAGATCGCCGGCCGTTGCAGCACCGATGGATCGGCATAGGCCTTGAGCTCGACCAGATAGCCGTCGGGGTCGGCGAGCATCATCTTCGCCCGGCCGCCCGCCTCGTCGACCGTGGGCTCGAGCCGGAATCCGCAACCGGCCGCGGTCAGCCGATCCGCGAGGCGCTTCCAGTCACCCCACTCCAGCGTCGCGCCGAAATGCTGGGCGTCCCGGAAGGGCGACGGCACGACCGCGGCGGGCCGGTGGTAGGCGGTGATCTGGGCGCCGAACAGCCACAGGTCGATCCAGCGATCGGTCACCCGTCCCGCCCGCGCGCCGAGCGTGTCCTCGTAGAACCGGCGCGTCCGCGACAGGTCCGAGACGGACAGCGACAGGTGGAAGACCGGATTCAGCGCCCTACAGGTCCAGCAGCGCCCGCGCCGGGTCTTCCAGCAGTTCCTTGATCCGGACGAGGAAGGTCACGGCCTCCTTGCCGTCGACGATGCGGTGATCATAGCTGAGGGCGAGGTACATCATCGGGCGGATCTTCACCTCGCCGTTCACCGCCATCGGGCGCTGGACGATGTTGTGCATGCCGAGGATGCCCGACTGCGGGGCGTTGAGGATCGGCGTCGACATCAGCGAGCCGTAGGTGCCGCCGTTGGTGATGGTGAAGGTGCCGCCCTGCAGCTGGTCCAGCGTCAGTTCGC
>JAAXIW010000300.1 GCA_012270135.1 Brevundimonas sp.
ACCGCTTCCTCGACATGTGCCGGACCACGCTGAACGTCACCGGCGATCTGGTGGCGGCGACCGTGGTGTCGCGCGGCGAGAGCGACGCCGTCGTGCCGGCGGACGAGCCGGAGCCCGTGGCGCCTCCGGCCTAGCCGGCGACCACCGTCGTGTCCGTCCGGCCGCCCCATTCGGCCCAGCTGCCGTCATAAAGGCGGGACGGGCGGCCAAGGACGGCGAGGCCAAGACTGAGGATGGCGGCGGTGACGCCGGAGCCGCAGCTGGTGACCGTCGGCCTGTCCGGGTCGACGCCGGCGTCGCGAAAGGCAGCCTCGAGGGCGGCGGGCGACTTCATCGTTCCGTCCGGCGCCAGAAGGGCGGGGAAGGGCAGGTTGAGCGCGCCGGGCATGTGGCCATGGCGCAGGCCGGCGCGGGGCTCCGGCGCCCGGCCCTCGAAGCGATCGGCGGCGCGGGCGTCCAGCACCTGGGCCGCGCCGCCCAGGGCGAGTTGAACCGCCTCCAGATCGGCGACGGCGGACCGGTCGAGGCGAGCCGCGAAGCGGGCGGGTTCGACGACGGCCGGCGGTCCTGACTCAAGGGGACGTCCTTCGGCGCACCATTTCGGCAGGCCTCCGTCGAGCACCTGGACCCGGGACGCGCCCATCACCCGAAACATCCACCAGACCCGGGCCGCCGAGCGGATGCCGACGGTGTCGTAGACCACGATGTGATCGGCCTCGTTCAGGCCCAGCCGGCCCATGCGGGCGGCGAAGGCTTCCGGCGACGGGAGCATGTGGGGGAGATCGCTGTCGGGATCCGAACTGGCCTCCAGATCGAAGAAGACCGCCCCGGGCAGGCGGACGGCCTCGAAGTCGGGCCGGCCGTCGCGGCCATCCAGATGCCAACTGGCGTCGACCGGGCGAAGATCGGGCGCGCCGAGGCGTTCGGCGAGGTCGGCGGTGGAGATCAGCGGCGGGAGATCAGGCATCCGCCCAGTCTAGACCCCGTTCAGGCGCGCGACAGCCCGAGCTGGATCACATTGGTCCGCGCGGTGCGGAAGCCGGCCTCGCAATAGGCCAGGTAGAAGCGCCAGAGCCGGCGGAAGCGGTCGTCGAAGCCGCCGAGGTGGCGGATGTCGTCCCAGGCGGACTGGAAGCGCTCGTCCCAGAGGCGCAGGGTCTCGGCGTAGTCCTGACCGAAGCGGTCGACGGACAGCCAGTCCAGCCGGGCGCCCGCGACCACGGGCTTCAGCGCCATTTCCGACGGCAGCATACCGCCGGGGAAGATGTATTTCTGGATGAAGTCCGTGCGCTTGCGGTAGCCGGCGAAGACCGCGTCATCGATGGTGATGATCTGCAGGCCGGCCCGGCCGCCGGGCTCGAGCACCTCGTGAATCTTGCCGAAATAGGCGGGCCAGTATTCCTGACCGACGGCCTCGAACATTTCGATCGAGGCGACCCGGTCGAAGCGGCCCTCGACGTCGCGGTAGTCGATCAGCTGGATGTCGGCGCGCTCAGAGAGGCCCGCGTTGAACAGCCTCTGTCGGGCGAAGTCGTACTGCTCGCGCGAAATGGTGATGCCGGTGACGCGCGCGCCGACCTCTTTCGCCGCGAACTCGGCGAATCCGCCCCAACCACAGCCGATTTCGAGCACCGACTGTCCGGCCTGCAGGTCCATGGACCGTGCGAGGGTGGCGTATTTCTCGTGCTGGGCCGCCTCGAGCGCCATGCCGGCGCGGGTGAAGCGCGCCGAGGAGTAGGTCATCGAGGGATCGAGCCAGGCCGCGTAGAAGGCGTTGCCGATGTCGTAGTGGGCGTGGATGTTCTTGCGGGAGCCGGCCCGGCTGTTGCGGTTCATCCGGTGCGACAGCCAGTGGACCGCCTTCATGACGCGGTTCCCGGCCACGAGGCGGCGTATGTACTGGCTGTTGCGCGCCAGGGCCTCGAGCAGTCCGGCGAGGTGCGGCGTCTCCCACTCGCCGGCCATATAGCCCTCCGCGAAGCCGATATCGCCCGAGGCGAGGACGCGGCCGGCGAACCGGTAGTCGCGGATGTCGAGGATGGCGGACGGGCCGGGCTGACTGCCTTCAAGCAGATGGCTGACGCCGCCGGGGAGGACCACGGTCAGCCGCCCGACGGTCCAGTTGGCGGCCAGCAGGCGCAAAAGCAGGCCGAACCCGCGCGGCATGCGGGCGACGGTCTCGTGGCGCTCGGCGGTCACCGACGTCATGCGCTCAAGGTGACGGTGGACGGTGCGGCTCGTCAATCCCCGTCATGCGAACCGGATGACATGGAGCGGAGCGCCTTCAGGGCCCGGTCGCGCGCCGCGGCGTGATCGACGACGGGCTTTGGATAGTCGTGTCCCAACCGGACGCCGGCCGCCCGGAGATCCTCGGCCGGCGCCGTCCAGGGGGCGTGCAGCCAGCGGTCGGGCAGACGCGTCAATTCGGGAACCCAACGGCGGACGTAGCGACCGTCGCCATCGAACTTCTGGCCCTGGGTGACCGGGTTGAAGATGCGGAACCAGGGTGATGCGTCGGCGCCGGAGCCAGCCACCCACTGCCAGTTCTGCACATTGCTGGCCAGGTCGGCGTCGACGAGCGTGCCCCAGAACCAGGCCTCGCCGGCGCGCCAGTCGATCAGCAGATCCTTGACCAGGAAGGAGGCGACGATCATCCGCACGCGATTGTGCATCCAGCCCGTTGCCCAGAGCTGGCGCATGCCGGCGTCGACGATGGGGTAGCCGGTCCGGCCGCGCCGCCACGCCTCGAGCCCGGCCGGATCGTCGCGCCACGGCATCCCGTCGAATTCGGGACGGAGAGCCGAATCCGTCATCTGTGGAAAGGGCGGGCGCAACTGGGCGGAGAAGTCCCGCCAGCCGAGCTCGGCGACGAATTTGGCGGCTTCGGCCTTCGGGACCCGGCCCTGGTCCGCGGCGGCGGTGACCCGCTCCGCCGCCCGCCACGGGTGGATCTCTCCGAAATGCAGATGGGGCGACAATCGGCTGCAGCCCGGTTCCGCGGGGCGATCCCTGTCCCGGCTGTAGGTCTTCAGCCCGCCGGCGATGAAGCGGGACAGGGCGTCCGAAGCCCCGGCCTCGCCCGGCGCCCAGTCGAAACCGCCCGACCAGTCGGGATCGCGCGGGTGCAGGCCCCAGGTGTCGAGCGCCTCGCTCCTGACCCTCGGTGGCGGCGGGAGCGTCCGTGGCCCCAGCGTATGGGGCGGCGCCTCGGCGCTGGCCATCAGCGCTTTGAAGAAGGGCGTGAAGACCCGGTACGGCTGTCCCGACCCGTTCAGGACCCCGCCCGGGCGGCACAGCAGCGAGCCGTTCCAGCCCCGGACGTCGACGCCGTCTTCCTTCAGGGCATGCGCGATGTCGCAATCCTGAACGAAGGCGTCCGGTTCGAAGCGGCGGTTCATGTAGACGGCGTCGGCGCCGGTCTCCTCGATAAGGCGGCGCAACTCGGCTTCGGGATCGCCCGACCGCAGGATCAGGCGGGAGCCGCGCTCGCGCAGCGCGGCATCGAGCGCCCGCAGCGACTTGTCGAGCCACCACAGGGAGGCCGCTCCGGCGGGACGCGTCGCGCTTCCGGCGTCATGCACATAGACCGGCAGGATCGGACGACCGGTTTCGGCGGCATGGTTCAGGGCGGGGTTGTCCGCCAGCCGCAGGTCGCGCCGGAACCAGAGGATGACCGGGGC
>JAAXIW010000165.1 GCA_012270135.1 Brevundimonas sp.
TGAACAAGCTGCCGATCTGGCAGTTCGCCGACAACGGCGGCAAGTTCGCCCGCGACCTGGGCGTGCTCGACGAGGCCGAGGGCGTCGCCCTGCGCGCCACCTTCGTGGTCGACCCGCACAATGTCGTGCAGCACGTCTATGTCACCAACCTGAACGTCGGCCGCGCGCCCGCGGACACGCTGCGCGTGGTGGACGCCCTGCAGACCGACGAGCTGTGCGCCTGCAACCGCCCGGTCGGCGGCGAGACGCTCGCGGCGTAAGGCGGCGTCCTGAGTGGTGGGAGGCGGCGGCGTTTGTATCGCCGCCTTCCGCGCTCGCTTGTTTTTTGGGCGCTATGCTCGGCTCGCGGAACCTCGCGACTTGAGCGCGATTGCGCCTGCCCTCCCACGACCCAATGCGGCTCAAGCAGCGAGCGACCGCGTCGCGAGCGATAGCCGCTTCCCGAAGGGAACCCCCAAAATGTCCATCGACGCCCTGCGCGACCTCATTCCGGCCTACGCCAAGGACATCTCGCTGAACCTCGGTTCGCTGGCGTCCGAGACGGTGCTCAACGACCAGCAGAAATGGGGCTGTTTCGTCGCCTCGGCGCATGCGATCGGCGTGGCGCCGGTGGTCAGGGCCATCGAGGCCCAGGCGGCCGCCGTGCTGTCGCCCGAGGCCCTGAACGCGGCGAAGTCGGCCGCCGCCATCATGGGCATGAACAACATCTACTACCGGTCGCTGCACCTGATGAAGAACAGCGAATACACGACCATCCCGGCCCGGCTGCGCATGAATGTCATCGCCAATCCGGGCGTGCCGAAAATGGATTTCGAGCTCTGGTCGACGGCGGTCAGCGGCATCAACGGCTGCGGCGCCTGCCTCGACGCCCACGAGGGCGAGCTGCGCAAGCACGGCGTGCCGGCGACCCACGTCCAGGCCGCCCTGCGCATCGGCGCGGTGGTCCACGCCGCCAGCCGGATCGTTGCGTCCGAGGCGGCGCTGGCGGGCTGAGGCTCAGTCCGCCGACAGGTGGGCGGCCAGCCGGCCGAACTGCTCGCCGATGACCGCGTCGACGGGGTCGGCCATGGCTCCGGCCCCGGGTCCCGTGACGACGAACGTCCACTTGAGGATCCGGCTCGCCCCGCCGTCCGCCTCGGCCCAGGTCATGGTCAGGACGGCGTCGGCGCCGATCGACTGCAGCGGCCCGAAGGGGGCGTCGAAGCGGACCATCCGCCGCTCCGGCCAGACCAGCACGGCCTCGGCGTGCTTGACCCCGCCGCCGGGCAGAGCCTCGCACCAGCAGCCGCCGGGGCGCAGATCGAGCGTGATGTTGGCGGCGCTGCCGGACCAGGTATGGGCGTCGCTCCACCAGGCCGCGGGCTGTCCGATGGCCGCGAGGATGGCGGCGTCCGAGGCGGTCACCGAGCGTTCGTAGCTGAGGGTGAAGCCATCGTCGGACCGGTTCGAAACCTCGGCCGCAACCGGCGCGGCCGTCAGCGACAGGACGGCGGCGAGCAACAGACGCATCATGTGAAATCCTCCCACGATCATCGGCGACCAGGGCGCGGCCGGCGTCAAGTCAGGCCGCCGCAAAGGTCAGCGGGGCCCCCCAGAACTGGCTGACCAGCTCCGACTGCGGGCCGGCCTTGCCCGAGGTGAGGAAGTCCCGCCGACCGGCGCCGCCGAGGGCGTATTCGGGGTGGCGCGCGAAATAGCGGTCCAGCGCGTCGGCCACGGCGGTCGGCTGGTGGATCAGCGGCGTGCCTTCCGGCAGGGCGGCGGCGAACAGGTCGGCGACGCTCTCGTAGTGGGTGCAGCCGAGGATGGCCTTGTCCGGATGGCGGCCGATGCGGCGGCGCAGGGCGTCGACATGGTCGTTGACGACCAGCTTCAGCTCATCCGCCGGCGCGCCGAGCTCGATCAGGCCGGCGAGGCCGGGGCAGGGTTCGGAGAAGACCGCCAGATCCTCGCGCCGCTTGTCGATCTCGATCTCGTACACCCGGCTCATCGCCGTGGCGGCGGTGCAGAACACGCCGGTGATCTCGATCGCCTGCTTCTTCTCGCCCTCCTCGCGGGCGCGCTCGGCCTCCCAGGTCCAGGGCAGGCCGGTGGCCGCCTCGATGGTGGGGACGATGATGCCGAGCACATTGACGGGGCGACCGTGCCGGGCCCGGGCCTCGGCGACCCAGGTCTGCTGCAGGCGGCGCAGGGCGATGGCGCTGGCGGTGTTGCAGGCCAGGACGATGACATTGGCCCCGGCCTCGAACAGCCGCTCGCAGCCGGCCCGGGTCAGGTCGACGATCTCCTCGCCGCCGCGCCCGCCGTAGGGGGCGTTGGCCTGATCGGCGAGATAGACGAAGTCCCGGTCGGGAAACCGCCGGGTCAGCTCGCGGTGGACTGTCAGTCCGCCCACGCCGGAGTCGAATACGCCAATCGCCATGGCGGGGGTGTTAGCCGCGCCGCCGGACCGCGTCCATGTCGAAGATTACGGTCCGTTCAGGTGACAGTCAGGCTCCGGAGGGCCTAGGTATGCGGCAACGACGTGAACCGACGGAGCCACATCCATGCATAGACGCCATCTTCTCATCGCCGGGGGCAGCCTGTTCGCCCTGTCGGCCTGCGCCTCCAACGGCATGGATATGGGCGGCGCTTCCCCCGCGAGCCTGGCCGAGGACGCCCGCATCGCCCGCGCCGTGCTGCCGGCGCAGACGCCGCGCGCGGAGCTGCTGCAGCCGTGGACCGGGCCGTATGAGGGCGTGCCGCCCTGGGACAAGGTCACCGCGCCGAAGCTGCGCGAGGCGATGCTGGAAGGCATCGAACTGCAGCGCGCCGAGATCGCGGCCATCGCCGACAATCCCGAGCCGCCGACCTTCGCCAACACCCTGGTCCCCTACCAGATGGCCGGCGAGCCGCTGGACCGGGCCAGTTCCCTGTACGGGGTGATGGTCCAGAACATCGGCTCGGACGACTACCAGGCGGTCGATACGGAGCTGTCGCCACTGCTGTCCGCCGCCGGCGACGAGATCACCTTCAATGAGAAGCTGTTCGCCCGCATCAAGACGGTCGCCGACAACGCCGCCCAGGCCGGCCTGACGCCCGAGCAGACCCGGGTCGCCGTGCGGACCCGCGACGCCTTCGTGCGCAACGGCGCCGCCCTGGACGCCGCCGGCAAGGCCGAACTGGGCCGCATCAACACCGCCCTGTCGAACGCCTTCACCAGCTTCAGCCAGAAGGTGGTCGCCGACGAGAACGCCCACACCCACATCCCGAACGAGGCCGGCGTGGCCGGCCTGCCGGCGTCCAACAAGGCCGCCGCCGCCGCCGCGGCGCGCAGCCGCGACCTGAGCGGCTACGCCATCGTCAACACCCGTTCGAGCGTGGACCCCTTCCTGTCCTTCGCCGACGACCGGGACCTGCGCGAGACGGTCTGGCGCAAATTCGTCAACCGGGGCGACAACGGCGACGCCAACGACACCAACGCCATCATCGCCGAGATCGTGAAGCTGCGGGCCGAGCGGGCCGCCCTGCTGGGCTTCGGCAACCACGCCGAATGGCGGATGCAGGACACCATGGCGAAGACGCCCGCCGCCGCCATGGACCTGATGCACCGGGTCTTGGCTCCGGCCATGGCGCGGGTGGCCGAAGTGGTCGGCGTCAGGCGCGCAGTGGCCGGT
>JAAXIW010000008.1 GCA_012270135.1 Brevundimonas sp.
CTATCAAACAGGGCAACCAGTATGTGGTGAACGGGTCCAAGACCTTCATCACCAACGGCCAGCTGGCCAATTTCATCATCGTGGTGGCCAAGACCGACCCGGCCGAGGGCGCCAAGGGCACCTCGCTGATCGTGGTCGAGACCGACGGCGCCGAGGGCTTCGAGCGCGGCCGGAACCTGCACAAGATCGGCATGGAGGGGAACGACACCTCCGAGCTGTTCTTCAACGATGTGAAGATCCCCGGCGAGAACATCATCGGCGGCGGCGAGGGCCAGGGCTTCATCCAGCTGATGCAGCAGCTGCCGCAGGAGCGGCTGAACATCGCGGTGCAGGGCGTGGCGGCGGCGGAGCGCGGCCTCCAGGAGACGCTGGCCTACGTCAAGGAGCGCAAGGCCTTCGGCAAGCGGGTCATCGACTTCCAGAACACCCAGTTCAAACTGGCCGAGGTGAAGACGAAACTGACGGTCGCGAAGGTGTTCGTCGACCACTGCATCGGTCTGCACCTGAAGGGCCAACTCGACGCCGCGACGGCGTCGATGGCCAAATACTGGGTCACCGACATCCAGGGCGAGGTCATCGACGAGATGCTGCAGCTGCACGGCGGCTACGGCTACATGAACGAATATCCGATCGCCCAGCTGTACAAGGACGCCCGGGTGCAGCGCATCTATGGCGGCACGAACGAGATCATGAAGCTGCTGATCGCGCGGACGCTGTAGGCATGCTGACCGTCCTTCGGAACTGGTGGTTGCGGTTGCGCTACCCGCCGCTTCCGGAGACCCGGCGCTGTGTCGCCCGGTTCGATGCGCCGGACGGCAAACGCTACGTCGAGTTCCTTGAGCGCGATGACAGGATGTTTGTCTTCGAGAAGTCTTCGCTCCAGCGGAATCAGGAATACGAATTCTGGGCTCCAACGCACTGCTCCGGGCTCTACGCTTCGCTGGAGGCTGCTCGGCTGGACGCGCAACGCGAACTTCCGTGGCTGCGAAATGAGGGTTAGGCAGGCGCCATGATCCGCCTCCACGTTCCCCAGCCCCTGTCCGCCGGCGCGGCGGTCCTGCCGACGCTCGACCAGTCGCGCTATCTGACCCAGGTGATGCGGCTGAAGGCGGGGGATGGGCTGCGGGTGTTCAACGGCGTCGACGGGGAGTGGCGCTGCGCCGTGGCCGAGGTGCTGAAGAAGGGCGGGGTGCTGAAGGCGGAGGAACAGGTCCGGGCTCAGGCGACCGGGCCGGACGTGCATCTGCTGATCGCGGTGGTGAAGAAGTCGGCGCTGGAGTTCGCGGTCGAGAAGGCCACCGAACTGGGCGCCGCGCGGATCGGGCTGGTGACGACGCGGCGGACGCAGGGCGACCGGGTGCGGATGGACCGGCTGGAGGCCATCGCGACCGAGAGCGCCGAACAGACCGGGCGGCTGGACGTGCCGGCGATCGACCTGGCGGAGAAGCTGGAGGCGCTGCTGGACGGTTGGGACGGGTCACGGCGGCTGATGTTCTGCGACGAGACGGGGGGCGAGCCGGCGATGACGCCGCTAGCCGAGGCCGGCGGCGGGCCCGGGGCGATCCTGATCGGGCCGGAGGGCGGGTTCGCGCCGGAGGAGCGCGAGCGGCTGAGGGCCCTGCCCTTCACCACCGCGGTGTCTCTGGGGCCCCGGGTGCTGCGGGCGGATACGGCGGCGACGGCGGCGCTGACCCTGTGGCAGGCCGCGAGCGGCGACATGTAACTCTGACGCACAAGGCGGGCTTATCGATATCGACGCGGAATGTGGCTTGAGCATACGGCCCGGCCCGCCCATCTAGCGGCGACATCCGGGGCTAAGAAAATCACATGGCCGACGCCGAACCGCTTACCCGCGAAGACCTGATCGGCGCCATGTCGAAGGGGTCCAAGCCCAAGTCCGAATGGCGCATCGGCGCCGAGCATGAAAAGTTCGGCTTCGACATGTCGACGCTGCGCCGCCCGGCCTATGACGGGCCGAACGGCATCAAGGCGATGCTGGAGGGCCTGACCCGGTTCGGCTGGCGCGAGGTGAGCGAGGGCGGCCACGTCATCGCCCTGGAGCGGGAAAACAGCGAGGGCTACACCGCCTCGATCAGTCTGGAGCCGGGCGGACAGTTCGAACTGTCGGGCGCGCCGTTGAAGGACATCCACGACATCTGCGACGAGACCGGCCGCCATCTGATGGAGGTCAAACAGGTCGCCGACCAGCTGGGGCTGGGCTTCCTCGGGGCCGGGTTCGATCCGATGTGGCGGCGCGAGGACATCCCGGTGATGCCCAAGGCCCGCTACGGCATCATGCGGGCCTATATGCCGAAGAAGGGGTCGCTCGGCCTCGACATGATGCTGCGCACCTGCACCATCCAGGCCAACCTCGACTTCGACAGCGAGGCCGACATGGTGGCGAAATTCCGCACCTCGCTGGCCCTGCAGCCGATCGCCACGGCGCTGTTCGCCTGTTCGCCGTTCACAGAAGGCAAGCCGAACGGCTTCCTCAGCGCCCGAGCCAACGTCTGGACCGACACCGATCCGGACCGCACGGGCATGCTGGATTTCGTGTTCGAGGACGGCTTCGGCTTCGAGCGCTACGCCGACTACGCGCTGGATGTCCCGATGTATTTCGCCAAGCGCGACGGGCGCTATGTCGATCTGTCGGGCCAGTCGTTCCGCGCCTTCATGGACGGCAGGCTGGACGCCCTGCCCGGCGACCGGGCGACGAAGAAGGACTGGGCCGACCACCTGACCACCCTGTTCCCCGAGGTGCGGCTGAAGGCCTATCTGGAGATGCGCGGCGCCGACGGCGGGCCGTGGAGCCGCATCTGCGGCCTGCCGGCGCTGTGGGCCGGGGTGCTCTACGACGCACCGTCGCTGGCGGCGGCCTGGGACCTGGTCAAGGACTGGGACATCGCCGACCACGAACGGCTGCGCCGCGACGTCACCCGACTGGGGATGAAGGCCGAAGTCGCCGGGCGGACGGTGCGGGATGTGGCCGTCGATCTGGTGGACATCGCCCGGCACGGGCTGAAGAACCGCGCCCGCTTCTCGGGCGGCATGGTCGACGAGCGCGGCTATCTGTCGGAATTGGAGGACATCGCCGACAGCGGGATCACCCCGGCGGACCGATTGCTGGAGTTGTATCACGGCGACTGGCGGGGCGACGTCAGTCGCATTTATCGCGACTTCGCCTATTGATCGAAAGGCGACCTTAACCGCAGGGGGATAAGGTCCGAATTCGGGCAGAAGCCGGGGGCGGACAGAACGATGAGTTGCCACGCGGCCGCCGCCCTGAACGACGACGCGGCCGCCGGCGCGCGCCCGGGCGAGCGCGACGCGGACGCCGATCTCGCCCGCTTCTTCGACGTTTCGATCGATCTTCTGGTCATCCGCGACCTCGACGGCCGGATCGTCGAGGTGAGCCGCTCGTGGGAGACGGCGCTGGGCTATTCGCCAGACGAGGTCCGCGGCACGGTGCTGCTGGATTTGCTGCACCCGGACGATCTGGCTGAAACGCGCATGAGCGTCGAGGAGGTCGAGAACCGCAAGCCCGGCGATCCGGTGCTGGGGCAGATCAACCGCTACCGACACAAGGACGGCAGGTTCCGCACGCGGGAATGGCGGGCCCAACGCTTCGGCGATCGGGTCTATGGCGTGGCCCGGGA
>JAAXIW010000166.1:0-123 GCA_012270135.1 Brevundimonas sp.
GGCTTCGGCCAGGCGGCTCTTGCGGCCGCCCGCCGGTCGCGGATTTCGCCCCGACCCGACGATGGGGCCGCCGACGGCGCCCGCGTCGCATGGCCGACCAGCTACAGGGCCGAGAGAGACTAA
>JAAXIW010000166.1:133-3655 GCA_012270135.1 Brevundimonas sp.
CCTCCAGGGCGTTTTCGTTTGTGGGGAGCGTCCCCGCAGGTTCAGGCGTTGTGCCGCCACGCTGGAAATCCGAGCCCGTTCATGAACCGTCCCCTCACCCTCGCCTTCGCGGCCGCGACCGCCGTTTCGCTCGCCGCCTGCGCCTATAACGAGACGCTCGGCCGCAGCCAGTTCCTCCTCGTCGACGACGCCGCCCTGACGCAGCAGTCCGAGGCGGCCTGGGCGGAAGCCCTGCGCACCCAGCCGACCTCGAACGACGCCGCCGCCAACGCCCGGGTGCGCCGGGTCGGCGGACGTATCGTCGAGGCCGCCGGCCTGACCAACCGCAGCTGGGACTATGCGGTTTTCGTCAGCCAGAACCCCAACGCCTTCGTCCTGCCGTCCGGCAAGATCGGGGTCACCACCGGCCTGTTGAATCTGGTCCGCAACGACGACCAGCTGGCCGCCGTTCTGGGCCACGAGGTCGGGCATGTCGTCGCCCGCCACGCGGCGGAGCGTTATTCCTCGACCGCCGCGACCAGCCTGGTGCTGAGCGGTGTTCAGGGCGTCGCCGGGGACTACGCCCAGGCGGCGGGCGCGATCGGCGGCCTCGGGGCCCAGCTGGGCGTGCTGTTGCCGTTCTCGCGCCGGCACGAGCTCGAGGCCGACCAACTGGGCGTCGACTATATGCAGCGCGCCGGCTACCGGCCGTCGGAGTCGATCGCCCTGTGGCGGATCATGGCGCAGCAACGCCAGGGTTCCACCCCCGAGTTCGCCTCGACCCACCCGTCCGACGCCAGCCGGATCGCGGCGCTGGAGCAGTATATCGCGAGCCGGGGCTGGGCCTGATCGCTGAAGAAGGAGGCGTGGGGAGAGGACGGGCGGCGGGGTCGAAAATCACCCCGTGCCGGATTTCCCCGCCTCTTGTCACTCGACCCTCAGCCTTCTTTCAAAACGACCTTGATCGGGGCCAGCGACACGGCTAGACACGCCGCTCGCGCGGATACGTGCAGCCTTAGCTCAGCTGGTTAGAGCGCCGGTTTGTGGAGCCGGAGGTCCTCAGTTCGATCCTGAGAGGCTGTACCATCCCCGTCACGGGGAGCCCGGATGACCGCTACGCCGCCCGCGTGGGACCCCCTCCAGTACCGCCGCTTCGAGCGTGAGCGAGATCGCGCCGCCCACGACCTGCTGACGCGCCTTCCGGATGACCTGAGTCCGGGGGAAATCTGGGATCTTGGGTGCGGGGCCGGGCAGCATGCCGCCTGGCTGAAGCGCCGATGGCCGGGGGCGCGGGTGCACGGCCTGGATTCCAGCCCGGCCATGCTGGATCAGGCGAGAGCGCGGGCGGAAGACATCGACTGGCGCCAGGGCGACATCGCGGTCTGGGCTCCCGAAGCGCCCGCCGACCTGATCCTGGCCAACGCCTCGCTGCACTGGCTGCCGGATCACGAGGCCCTGTTGCGGCGATTGACGGCCGCCCTGGCCCCCGGCGGCGTCCTCGCCGTGCAGATGCCGATCGCCCATGAGCCGCGGCACCATCCGCTGATGCGCGCCGTGGCGGCGGAGGAGCCGTGGGCCGGGGCGCTGGCCGGGGTCGGGACCGTCGCGCCGCTGCTGGAGCCGGAACGTTATTACGCCGTGCTGGCCGAAGGCTGCGGGGAGGTCGACATCTGGGCCACCACCTATCTGCAGGCGCTGAGCGGGCCGGACCCGGTGCTGGAGTGGATGAAAGGCACGGCGCTTCGGCCGTTCCTCGCCGCGCTCCC
Source organism: Brevundimonas sp. (assembly GCA_012270135.1). Classification (GTDB taxonomy): domain Bacteria; phylum Pseudomonadota; class Alphaproteobacteria; order Caulobacterales; family Caulobacteraceae; genus Brevundimonas. The sequence continues at coordinate 1,879 of JAAXIW010000166.1, forward strand.
CGACGAGGTCATGCAGACGGCTTTTCTCGACGCGCTCGGGGGGCGGCTTTCTTCCGCCTTCCCGCCGGGGGCGGACGGCAGGACGCTGATGCCGTTTCCGCGTCTGTTTCTGTTGGCGCGGCGGCGCTGAGGGGCGTGCGGCGGCGCAGGTGGGTGACAGGACAGTCAAGATTGTCGAGCGCCCGCCGCGTGGCGCTGTAGCCCGCATCCACACCCGCCTCGAACCCCTTCCAGTCTCGGATGTCGAGGCCGTCCGGCGTCGGCTGGATCAGCACGTCGGTGGCCGCGCGCGAGCTTTCCAGGTCGGCGTCCGTGGTCAGGGTGGCCGAGCGCATCAGGATGGAGACGATCGGCGGGCCCCGGCGCCACGCCCCGGTGGCGATCAGCCGCCAGACCGACGGCGGGTGTTCGATCAGGTCCGGATCGACGCCGCGGGTCTCGGACATGTCGATGCCGATGACCGGGCCGGAATTCATCTGGCGCATGACCTCGGCCGGCAGGTTCTTGAGCACGGCGCCGTCGACCAGCACCTGATCGTCCATGACCACCGGCGGCAGGATGCCGGGGATGGCGATGGAGGCGCGCATCGCCCGTCGCATCAGGCCGCGCCGGTGCACCTCGAGCTTGCCGCTGGTCAGGTTGGTGGAGGCCGCGAAGAAGGGCCGGTGCAGGTCGGCCAGGTCGACGTCGCCGTAGGCCTCGAGCAGCAGGCGGTCGACCTTCTTGGCACGGGTCATGGCGAGCATCGGAAAGGCGAGGTCGGAGAGCGGATCGCTCTGCACGAAGGCCTTGCGGATGCGCGCCTCCAGTTCTTCCTGCGACCAGTCCAGGGCCGGGCCGGCGGCGATGACCGCCCCCATGGAGGCGCCGCCGACGAAGTCGATGGGAACGCCCGCCTCGCGCAGGGCCCGGAGCGCGCCGATGTGCGAATAGGCCCGGGCGCCGCCGCCCGAAAGGACCACGCCGACGGCCGAGCCGGTGATGACCCGGCCCATGCGCTCGGCGTCGGCATGGTCGCCTTCCACGGCCTGGAACCAGCGGCCGGGGCCGACGGCGTCGATCCACAGGCCGGTGTTGGCCGGCGCCATGCGCCGGTCGCGCAGCAGGATCAGGTCGGTGCGGCGCTTGGCGTCGAGCACGCCGGCGTGAGGCAGGGGCCGGTTGGGCGGGGCCATGAGGCCGGCGCCGACGACGAAGACCCGATCGACCTGGCGCGCGCAGAGGGCCGCCCAGGCGGGCTCGTCCATCTCGGCGACGTAGAGGACGTAGTCGTGGGAGTCCTCGACCCGGCTGAACCATTCGGAGGCGGACGACAGGGCCGACTGGTCGATGACCTGGCAGGTGAAGCCGTCGGCCTCGATGGCGGCGGCGATGCGCTCGACGAAGGCGCGGATGGGACGGGGGCGGGCCGAGACGAAACCGAAGACGCTGGGCTCGCCGCCGCCGGAGCGACGGTCGCGGGCGCGCTGGATCATCAGCCGCGACAGCTCGACCATCAGGTCGGGCTCGGTGCGGGCCGCCTCGAAGAAGGCGTCGCGGGGCAGGGCCAGCACTTCGGAGTCGCGCAGGGCGACGACGTCGGCGGTGTGTTCGGTGCCGGCCAGCATGGCCATCTCGCCCGCGGGCTCGCCGGGGCGGATGACGCCGACGAACTGCGCCGGGCGGTCCTCGGCGGGATCCCGGCGGAACACCCCGAGGCGGCCCGAGCGCAGCAGATAGAGGGTGTCGGCGGTGTCGCCCTCGAGGAACAGGCTTTCCCCGCCGGTCAGGGCGAACC
>JAAXIW010000204.1 GCA_012270135.1 Brevundimonas sp.
TCGCCATATACGGCGCGGCAGCGATCGCCCGCGCGGGAGCCGAATCAGGGAACATCGCGCGTCGACAACGATCATCGTCGGCGACCTCGGGACGACAGGTGACACGGACGGCATGACCGGCAGAACCTCATCTCGCGCCGAGTACCGGGCCACGCGGCAGCCTCCGAACGGGGCGGGCGCCCGCTCGACCGGGCGGAGCGCGCGCGGTCACCGAGACGTCCCGCCGGCGGCACGGTTCCGTCGTGGCTGATCCGTTCAGGTTCCTGCCGCCCGGCGGTCTGACGGGGGCGGCGGCGGGCCTGCTGATCCCCCTGCTCGGCGGACGGTTGATGGGCGGAAGCCTCGATCTCCTGGCCCGTCAGTTTCAGGACTCGCGGCTGAGCCTGGACCAGATCGGCGCGGTGTTCGGCGAAACCGGTTTCGGCCCGGTCAGCCAGGTGGCGACGGGCGGGATCGAAGGCCTGTTGTTCGGCGGCGGCGTGGTCGCCGCCATGGCGAGGGCGCGCAAGGCGATGGCCGGCGACGGCGCGTAGAAACGGGCCGGCGAGCTTGCCCGCCGGCCCCCTATGACATCGTCTGACGAATCCTCAGTTGGAGAACGGGTTCGTCGGCCGGGGCCGCGTCGGCATCGGCATGCGCGGCAGCGGCTCGTCGCTGTTGGCGGCGGCGAGCAGCAGACCGGCCAGAACCACGGCGGCCTGACGCAGGTCCTCGGGCTGCAGGTGATCGTAACTGTCGATCGAGGTGTGGTGCAGGCGGCTGCCGTAGTCGAGCGGATCCTGAATGAACTGGAAGCCGGGGATGCCGACGGTCTGCATATAGACGTGGTCGGTGCCGCCCGACGGCCGCAGCGACACGGTCGTGGCGCCGAGGCTGTGGAAGGGCTTCAGCCATTCCTCGAACACGGCGGCGGCGGCGACGTTGCCCTCTGCGTTGATGCCGCGGATGCGGCCAGAGCCGTTGTCGATGTTGAAATAGGCGACGAGGTCGGAATAGCCGGGGCGGGGCTGGACCGGCCAGCGGGCGCGCCAGGTCTGGCCGTTGGGCAGGGCGTCCAGCTCGGGGTCGCCCAGCGGCGAGCGGGTGGCGAGGTGGCGGTCGACATAGGCGAGAGAGCCGTGCAGGCCCTGCTCCTCACCGTTCCAGAGAGCGAATCGGATCGTGCGCTTCGGCCGCACGTTCAGGGCCTTCAGGATGCGCGCAGCCTCCATGACAACGGCCGTTCCGGCGGCGTTGTCGACTGCGCCGTCCGCGGCCGCCCAGCTGTCGAAATGGGCCCCGGCCATGACGTATTCGCCCGAGCGGCTGGTTCCCGGGATGTCGGCCAGCACATTGTAGGCGTTGACGTCCTCATCATGGAAACGGACCTCGCTCATCATCTCGAGCGTCGGCGTCGCGCCCGCGCGCGAGAGGCGGGCCAGACGGCGATAGTCCTCGGCCGCCAGCTCCATGCCCGGCAGGGTCGGGGTGGCGCCGGCCCGGTGGGTGTAGCCGGCCCCGTGCAGCAGGCCGCCGTCGCGGTAGGACATGCGCACCCAGCCCAGCGCGCCCTCGGCGGCGAGGAACTCGTCCATGCGAAGGGCGAAGTTGTCGCGTCCGCCGTCGCGGCTGACGTTCACGTGCGTGTGGTTGGGCTGGTTGTAGCTCGTGCGGCCGGCCAGCTCGTCATCGGTCCAGCGGCGGAACTGGGGCGTGGTCGGATCCTCGGCGTCGGTCGGCTCGGAGATCATCACGATCTTGCCGGCCAGCTTGCCGCGATATCTGTCGAAGTCGGCAACCCGCGACATCGGGGCGAGGATAACCTCTCCGCTCACCGTGCCGTTGGTGCCGGGCGTCCAGGCCACGGGGATGGCGCGCAGCTCCAGCGGGCGCGGCGAAATCATGCGCACGTCGGAGCGGACCATCGACCAGCCGCGTCCGAACTCGAAGCCCTCGGCGCGCACGTTCGACAGGCCCTGGTCGCGGAACCACTGCTGGGTCCAGCGCTCGGTTTCGCGCATCTGCGGCGAGTTGGTGATGCGGCCGCCGATCCGGTCGGTCAGGTGCGCGGCGGTCTCCATCACCTCGCTGTGGTTGAAGCCCTGGTCGATGATGCGGTTGATGGCGGCGCGATCGACCTCCTGGGCCGAGACGGCGGCCACAGGCATGGCGAAGGCGATGGCGGTCGCGGACAACAAGGCGGCCAGACGCATGAATTATCCCCCTGAATCGGTGCAGGCCGCGATATGACGCGAACAGGCGTCGCAGTGCAAAGGGAGATGTGTCGCGGGCAGACCGGTCAGTCGTCCGCGGCGCCGGGATCGACGGCGTCGGCGACCAGCCGGCGCCAGACGGGATCGGTATCGTCGACCAGATCGACGTCCTCGAGCAGGGCCACGGCGCCGCCGCCGTCGGGCAGGATCAGGCCCAGCACCTCCATCTCCTCGCCGTCGGGGCCGAGGTGGCTCTCGGCCTGGACGGCGACGGCGGCCTGTTCGCCGTCGGCCTCCCACCAGATCACCGGTTGAGGCAGGTCCATGGCCATCGGGCGGGGATCGTCGGTGTCGGCGAGAGCGAAGACGGCGCGTTTCGCCTGCACATCGTCGAGCGTGGCCACGGCGCCGGTGAAGGCGGTCAGCCGCGACCAGTCGTCGACGTCGAAGCCGCCGCCGTCGTCTTCGGGAAGGTCGTCCTCGACGGTCATCGGAGTCTCATGGCGACGGACATCCTTCCATACGAGAAAGGGGCCGGCGACCCAAGCCGCCGACCCCTTCGATCGATCATCCCCGGAGGGAGGAAGGCTTAAGCGCCGCCGGTCATCGAGGCGACTTCCGAAGCGAAGTCCGGACCCTCGACCTTCTCGACGCCTTCGCCAAGGGCGAGGCGGACGAAGCCGGCGAGGTGCAGGCCGGGCGCGCCCAGTTCCTTGCCGGTGTCGGCGACCAGCTGTTCGATGGTCACGTCCGGGTTCATCACGAACGGCTGCTTGGTCAGCACCACATCCTTCTGGAATTTGGCGATCTGGCCGTCGACGATCTTGGCGATCATGTTTTCCGGCCGGCCGTCTTCCTTGGCCTTCTCGGTCAGGACCTGGCGCTCCTTCTCGATGGCCGCCGGGTCGAGGTCGTCGGTGTTCAGCGACAGCGGCGCCGTCGCGGCGACGTGCATGGCGATCTTGCGGCCCAGCTCGCGCAAGGCGGCCTTGTCGCCGCCGCCGTGCAGGGCGACCAGCACGCCGATGCGGCCGAGGCCCGGCGACACCGCGTTGTGGACGTAGGAGGCGACCACGCCCTCGTCGACCGACAGGCGGGCGGCGCGGCGCAGCTGCATGTTCTCGCCGATGGTGGCGATCATGCCGGTGACCTCGTCCTGAACGGTCTTGCCGGCTTCCAGCTCGGCGCCGTGCAGGCCCTCGACGCTGGCGTGCTCGAGGCCCAGCTGGGCGAACTTCTTCGCCGCATTCTGGAACAGCTCGTTGCGGGCGACGAAGTCGGTCTCGGCGTTGAACTCGATGGCGGCGCCGACTTCACCGGCTCCGACTTCCTTCGAGGCGACGGCCACGAGGCCCTCGGCAGCGACGCGGTCGGCCTTCTTGGCGGCCTTGGACAGGCCCTTGGCGCGCAGCCAGTCGATGGCGGCTG
>JAAXIW010000366.1 GCA_012270135.1 Brevundimonas sp.
TCCTCGACGAGCCAACCAACGACCTCGACATGGACACCCTCGACAAGCTCGAGGAGCTGCTCGAACAGTACGACGGCACCCTGATCCTGGTCAGCCACGACCGGGATTTCGTCGACCGGCTCGCCACCTCGACAATCGCCATGAACGGCCGGGGCGACATCGTCGAGACGCCGGGCGGCTGGACCGACTTCATCCGCCAGAACCCCGGCTTCCTCCAGCCCGACGCCAACCCGCGGCCGCAGGACAAGGAGGCGGCCCGTCGCGCGGAGTCCACGCCCGCGCCGGCCGCCATCGCGTCCGCCGCCGCGAAGAAGCCCGCCAAGCTCAGCTTCAAGGAGGCCCACCGGCTCAAGGAGCGTGAGGGCCTGCTCGAGATCCTTCCCGCCGACGTCGCCCGCCACGAGGCGACGCTCGCGGACCCTGACCTCTACGCTCGCGACCGCAAGGCCTTCGACCGCGCCACCGCCAACGCCGACCGCGCCCGCACCCTTCTGACCGCCGCGGAGGAGGAATGGCTGGAACTGGAAGCGAAGCGGGAGGCCCTGTCGGGCTGACCTGCCGCATGGGCGACGAACACGCTCTCGCCTAGGCTCACCTCATGACTCTGGCCGTTCACACCCTACCGCTCACACCCGCCCAGACACGGGCAGGGCGGCGGGTGAACGCCGCCCTGGCCTTGGCGCCGCGGCTCAAGCCCGCCGGATGGCGGTTGGCGCTCGGCCAACGACTCAACGGCGCCGTCAGCCATGCCGCAGGCGCGGTCACCGAAGCAGCCTTGAAGCGGCGAGGCGTCCGGCTTTCGGCGACGACGATACCGGGACCGGGCGGCGCCTTGGCCATACGGATGCTTGAGCCGCCGGGAGCCGCGCGAGCGCTCGTCGTCGATCTGCATGGGGGCGGTTGGGTGGTGGGCAGCGCGGCTCTTAACGACCGACTGACAGGCCATTTCGCCGAGGCCGGGTTCGCCGTCGCCTCGATCGATTATCGTCTCCTGCACGAGGCGCGCGGGATATGGATGCCCGACGCGGTCGCCGATTGCGCCACCGCCCTTCGCTGGGCGCTAGGTGAAGGGGCCCGGCGGATCGGCGCGGATCGGGTCGTCGTCATCGGGGAGTCCGCGGGCGCCCATCTGGCCGCCCTCGCTTTGCTGTCTTTACGAGATTACGGCCATGGCCTCCGGCTGGCCGGAGCCGTCTTCGTCCAGGGCGTCTTCGACCTGTCCGGTACGCCTTCGGCCCGGTCTGCCGGACCTGAGGCATTGCTCTTCGACGGGCCGCATCTGGAACGGGATCTTGGGCGCCTGACCCCGGGGCGTGACGAGCAGGCCCGCAAACATCCTGACATCTCCCCCCTGTACGCTGACCTGTCCGGCCTGCCGCCTGCCCTGTTCGTGTTGGGCGAAATCGATCCGTTTCAGGATGACAGCCGTCTGATGTCGGAGCGATGGGCGGAGGTTGCGCCGACGACGCGGCTGGACGTCCCCGACGCTCCGCATGGTTTCCAGCACTTCGGCGCGCCCACCGCGGCGCTCGCCCAAGCCTTCATCCGGGACTGGATCGCCGACCGTCTGCTGAAAGGTCCGCTTTCTGTGGAAAACCTAAGCGCCTGATTCGCCGTCACGAATTCCAGCCACCCACAGATATGCACAGGGTTATGCACCGGGGCCGGGGCGGTTCCGCACAGCCGGCCGGATTCGGGCGCTTGCCGTCTAACGGATTTGGCGCGAACGTCAACAGGCCGAGGGACACGGCGGCGCGGAAAACCGGGGAGACCCGGGGCTCAAAGCGGACCGGCCCGGCTCTCTGATCGAACGCACCGGGGGGTTTCGACCTTAACGGACGGGAGACAGGATCAAGGCCCAAAGGATCCTTCGAAGGCTTCGGCCCCAGAAGACCGGAGGGAACCGGATCGGGATCGATGGACGGCGCGGGGCTCGACCTCGTGGAACGCCGGAGACCAGGAGCGCGACAGGATACAGCCGACCATCACCGGGGTTCGCCTCGCTGATGCTGAGGCCAGGGTCCTGAACCTCAATGGCCAAGTCCAACCCGGACTTGGCGAGGGGACGAGGAGAACCGCTTGCGGGGATCTTCGTCCCCTCGCTCAATTCCGGCGCCTGTTTTGCGGTCGCGCCGCACGAAACCCTCCCTTTCATTCCCCCGGCCTGAGCCCTAAACCAAGGCCATGAACCGTAGCGGGAATCGCCTGTCTTCGCCTGACCGCCGCACTCTGCTGGCTGGCGCAGGCGCTCTGGCGGCCGCGACGACCCTGGCGGCCTGCAGCCGGTCGGAAGCCCCCGTCGATGACGACGGCCGCGTCCGGCTGCGCTTCGCAACCGACTGGACCGCCCAGGCCGAGCACGGCGGTTTCTACCAGGCTCTGGCGTCCGGGGCCTACGAGAAGCGCGGGCTGAACGTGCAGATCATCCAGGGCGGCCCTGCGGTGAACGTGCCCCAACTGCTGGCCTCCGGCGCGGTCGAGCTCGGCATGGGCTCCAACAGCTTCATCCCGATGAACCTGGTGGCGGAGGGCGCACCCGTGAAGGCGGTCGCGGCCTTCTTCCAGAAGGATCCCCAGGTCCTGATCGCCCACCCCGACCCGTCACTGAGATCCATTTCCGACCTGACCGGCCGTCCCATCCTTCTGGCCGACGCCTCGGTCAACGCCTTCTGGGTCTGGCTGAAAGCCGAATACGGCTTCACCGACGACCAGGTCCGCCAATACGCCCTCGACCTGGCGCCCTTTCTGGCGGACGAGCGCGCTGTGCTGCAGGGCTATCTGACCAGCGAACCCTATGCGATCGAGAAAGCAGCGGGCTTCACGCCCAAGGTGCTTCTGCTGGCCGACGAGGGCTATTCCTCCTACGCCGCCATGGTGCTGGCCCCGACCGCCTTCGCCCGCGACAACTCTCGCGCCCTGCGCAGCTTCATCGCCGCCTCGGCCGAAGGCTGGCGGGACTACATCCAGGGCGATGGGAAGGCCGCCGACGCCCTGATCCGCCGCGCCAATCCCGACATGACCCAGGACATGCTCGACCACGGTCGCATGGCGCTGAAGACAAACGGCATCGTCGATGGCGGCGATGCTGCCCTCTATGGCTTGGGCGCTATGACAGCCGACCGCTGGCAGGCCTTCTTCGAGGTTATGTCCGAGGCCGGGGTCTATCCGGCCAATCTGGACTGGCGGCAGGCGTTCACGACACAGTATCTCCCCGGCCGCGGCTGAGATTCGCCTGACAGCGTGCGCGGCCTGCGGCTTCTGCCTCCCGTTAGCGGCGGGTTAAGCCCCGCCCGGCTACCGTTGCGTTCCAGTTCCCGCGCCCGGAGCCCGCCCTTGCGCCGCGCCTCGACACTCGCCGCCGCTCTCGCCGCTACCGGCGGACTGCTGCTGGCCGACGCCGCCCTGGCGCAGTCCGGCCCCCGCACCCTGTCCTGGCCCGGGCGCGGCGAAGCAGCCTCTCCCCAAGGGCGTCCCGCAGACCCCACTCCGGTCCGCCGCGACGTGCGTCGGCCCAATCCCGTCATCCCCCACGGCGGCGTCACGGCCGGCGATCCGGCTCCGAACCGGCTCACGCCCGCGCCCGGCCCGGCGCGGCGAACCCTGACCCCCGCCAACGCC
>JAAXIW010000049.1 GCA_012270135.1 Brevundimonas sp.
GCGCAGGGGATGCAGCTGCTGGCGGGGACGATGGAGGCGGTGCGGGCGACAGCCTATTTCTGCGACCCGGCCGGCCGGGTGCGGGGCATGACCGCGTCGGCCGAGGCCATGCTTGCGGCCGGCGACGTACTGCGCCTGAACCGGGGCGTGTTGACCACCGCGTGCGAGGCCGACCGGCGCGGGCTGGAGATCGCTCTCGCGCGGGCGTCGAGGGGCGACGCGCCGGCCTCGGCCGTCGCCGCACGGCGGTTGAATACGGACGACCGGGTGTTCATCGAGGCGGCGCCGATATCGGCGTCCGCGGCGCCGGGTTTCGGTCCGAGCGCGCTGGTGATCGTACACGGGCCCCGGGCCGACGAAGCGCGAATGGCGGCCGCGGGGGCGGCGCTCTACGGGCTCAGCGCCGGCGAGGCGGCGATCGCGGCCCAGCTCGCCGCGGGCCGCTCGCCCGCCGCGATTGCGCACGAGCGGCGGGTATCGTTGGGAACCGTCAGGAGCCAGGTCCGGCGCATCTATGACAAGGTCGGTGTGGGCAGCCAGCTGGAACTGGCGGCCCGGCTGCCGAGGCTCTGAAACGTCTACAGAATTGCAGATGTTCGCGCGGGGGAGACGGTGCAAAAATTGGACGGGGTCAAGCCCGGGGCGCCGGTGGGCGCCGCGGCGGCGCCGGGGTCTCCGGCCATGGGGCTGCGACCTCAAGGTGAGTTAGCGCCCGGCGGATCGAAACCGGGACCGGGAAGGCAAACATGGTAAAGCGCATTGAATCGCCGATCGCCGAGATCCTCGGCCGCGAGGGCGACCCGATCTCCGCACCCGCCGGCGACATTCGCCTGTCGGGCGTCACCGCCGACCCGACCTGGGGTCTGGCCGGACCGCCGGAGACCGACCCGCTCGCCACGCCCGGGGACGGCGTATCGGCGGGCCTGACCTTTTCCGTGAACCAGGCCAATCCGCCCGCGTGGATCGGCGGAGCGGTGACCGCCAACGCCTCACTGACGGGCGCGCAGAATTACGCCAGCGTCGGCGCGCTCGCGGGCGGCGGCCATGTCGTCGTGTGGACCAGCGGCTTCTCGAGCGGGGGCAGCGGCTCGGTGTTCCTGCGCCGGTTCGACGCCAATGGGGTCGCCGTGGGCGGCGATGTCGCGGTCGGCACGGTGCGGTACTCCGGTCACACCGCCACGATCGGGCTCCAGGACGGCGGCTTCATGGTCGTCTGGCAGGAACTCGACGGCCTGATGGCGCAGCGCTATTCGGCGGCCGGCGTCGCCATGGGAAGCAAGCTGACCGTCGGCCCCGGCGGCATGAGCGGCACCGACGGCCCGGCCATCACCCAGTTGGAGAACGGTGAGTTTCTCATCTCCTACAGTCGCGCTTTCGGCGGCTATGCTGTCTGGACGCAGCGCCTCGACGCCAACGGCGCCCTCTCGGGCGCCGCCCAGCGTATCAACGAGACCACGACCACCTCAGTCGAAGCCGACATCGCCAGTCTCGCGGACGGCGGCTATCTCGCCGCCTGGACCGCCAGCAACGGCATCTTCGTGCGGGCGTTCAACGCCGACGGCACCGCCCGCACCGGCGACGTCATGCTGGTCTCGCAGACACAAGGCAGCTCGGGCTATCAGCGACAGCCCAGCATTGCGGTGCTCGAGGACGGCTCGATCGTCGTCGTCTGGCAGAAATGGTCGGGTTCGAGCTATTCGGTCATGTCCCAGCTGATCGACGCGAACGGCGTCGCCCTGGGCGCCCCGATCCTCGTGCAGGACACCGGCGGGGTGATCGGCCGGCCTATGGTCCATGCGCTCGAGGACGGCGGCTATGTGGTCGCCTTCACCAACGCCTCGGGCACGACCATCCAGCGCTACGACGCGGGCGGCGGTCCGGTTGGAGCGCCCATCTCGACCGCGGGTTCGCTGGCCGGCTACAACGCCGTGACCCTGAACGCCGCCGGCGACCTGGTCATCGTCTCCACGAGCGGCGGCGCGGACCCGAACATCACCTTCCGTCGCGTCGACGTGCCCTCGGCGCTGGAGACCAGCGAAGATCTGGCCATCGCCCTGTCGATGACCATGACCCAGGTCGATCCGAGCGAGCCGGGCCAGGTGCGCATCGTCGGCCTGCCCGAGGGCGGTTCGTTCTCGGCCGGGGCGCGCCAGCCGGACGGCTCCTGGCTGATCAATCGGGCCGACTTGCCGGGCCTGACCCTGACGCCGCCGCCGGACTTCGCCGGCGTTCTGTCCCTGACGGCCACCGCCTTCACCGACGGGGATATCGCCAACGGCGTGACCCGGTCGTTCAGCGTCACCTTCACACCGGTCAACGACGCGCCGCGCCCGACCGCCGATGTGGTCGAGGCCTTCGAGGACCAGATCGTCACCTTCTCACCCCTCGCCAACGACATCGAGGTCGAAGGCCAGGCCATGACCATCACCCACCTCAACGGTCAGGCGGTCACGGCCGGTCAGAGCGTGGTCATCACCGGAGTCGGCAGCCTGAAGCTGAACGCCGACGGCACGGTCACCTTCACGCCGGTCCAGCACTGGAGCGGCGAGCAGGCCTTCACCTACACCGTGCGCGACGCCAGCGGAGCCAGCAGCCAGGGCTCGGGCCTGCTCCGGATGGAGGGCGTCACCGACGGCGCGACCTTCAGCTATGGGCAACTGGCCGACTGGACGCCCACGGCGCTCGACGCGACCGACGTGAGGGTCAATACCTACACCACCGGAACCCAGAGCCAGTCGTCCGTCACGGCCCTGAAGGACGGCGGCTATCTGATCACCTGGGTCTCGGCCGGGCAGGACGGTTCCGGCACGGGTGTCTACGCCCAGCGCTACGACCGGTCGGGCCAGAAGGTCGGCGCCGAGCAACGGGTCAACGGGCTGACCGCCGGCGACCAGAAGGACACCGCCGTGCTGGCGCTGGACGACGGCGGCTGGGTCATCGCCTGGCGAGGGCCGATCGAGGGCCGGGCGACGACCGGCGTCTACGCCCAGCGCTACGACGCGAGCGGCAACGTGACCCAGACCCATCTGGTGACCGACGCGAGCTTTGACACCGCCTACTTCGCGGGGGCCGCCTACAACCATGGCGCCCCGACGCTGGCGGCCCGCGACGACGGCGGCTTCTCGGTCGGGTTCACCACCTTCTTCTCGGCGACCGACACCGACATCTTCGTCCGTCAGTACGACGCCGACGGCGTCCGGGTCGGACAGATGGTGATCGCGGCGGACGCCGGCCTCGAGGACCACCTCCAACTGGTCAGGGGGGCCGACGGCTGGAGTTTCGCCATCTACCAGGAGGTGGACGGCTACTATAACGGCCCGACCAGCGGCTGGGACCGCGACTACGGCATCTACATCGAGCGGCTGGGCCTGAGCAGTACGAACACGCCGATCCAGTTGAACACCACCATCGCCGGCAACCAGACCCATCCGACGCTGGCGATGCTGGCCAACGGCAATATGGTCGCCGCCTGGCAATCGGCCGACGCCTCGGGAACGGGCATCGTGTTCCGCCTGCTGAACGAGGATGGCCAGCCGATCCTCGCCGAGCGGTGGGCCAACCGTACCACGACCGGCAATCAGTCGTCGCAGAACATCGTCGCCGGGGCG
>JAAXIW010000118.1 GCA_012270135.1 Brevundimonas sp.
GGAACGACTGGTACATCCTCGACGCCTTCGACACCTGCGTGGAGTTCGCCGGCGAGGGGATCGACACGGTCGAGGCCCGGGTCGGCAGCTACACCCTCGGCGCCAACATCGAGAACCTGCTCTACACCGGGCCGGGCAGTTTCGTCGGCAACGGCAATGCGCTGAACAACACCCTGACCGGCGGGGCGCTGAACGACATCCTGCGCGGTCTCGGCGGCGACGACACCATCTACGGCGGTCTCGGGACCGACGAGGTGCAGTTCCGCGGCTCCAAGGCCCAGTACACGGTCACCGCCGAGGGCGCCGGCTGGCGCGTCGTCGATACCGTCGGCGGCCGCGACGGCTCGACCTATGTCGAGAGCGTCGAGGTGCTGCGCTTCCTCACCGGCAACACCACCACGGCGCTGAGCTATCCGCCCGCCGCCCCCGCCGGGGCGGAGGCCAAGGCGGCCGAGGCGCTGGTTTCGCCGCTCGCCGACGACAGCCTCATGCCGCTGGTGATCCCGTCCACGGACGGCGCCGACGCGCTCAAGGGGTGGGAGGACATGCAGATCCTGCCGCAGGTGGACGACTTCCTGCTCGACGCCGGCGGCGGTCTGGCCGGAGGCGCGGACCTCATGCAGACCCTGCCCGGCGCCGAGGCCGTCGCTCCGGCCGCGCGCGCCTGGGACGGTGCGGCGGTCAGGGGGGTGGAACTCCCGGTCGTTCCGGCGGTCGACGATGACTTCCTTGTCCTGCCCGATGCCTTCGAGGGCGCGGCCGCCAAGGATCGGGACGAGATGCAGGTGCTGCCCGGTCTCGGCGACGAAGCCGTCCTGGCGCTCGAGCACCTGCTGGCGCCGTCGGACATCCATCCTGGCCTGGCCGGCGGGATCGACCCGACCCGGGACCTCTTCGAGCAGGTTCGAGACACGCTCGATCCCTGGGCGTAGGCCCGCGGAGGCCGCTCGGCGGTCCGGCCTCCGGCCGGGCCGCCGCCGCGAGCCTGCCTGCGGCGCAACGGCGCCCGGTCGCCGGACCGTGGGCACGGCCACGGCTTGGTGCTAGGTCTCGCCGCCGGATAAGGTTTGTCCAGAAGCGAACGGGGAGGGGGCGATGCGGACTCACCTTGAGATCTTTGACCGCGAACGGGATCTTTTCCCCGACTCGCCCCCGCCCGGACCGGCGTCGCCCGCTCTCGGGGACGACTTCCTGTCGGCCGACCTGTCCGGTCAGCCGCAGAACGCCGCTCCGCCCTATGTCTACTCGTTCGATTTCGACTACGGTCTGGGCCCATGGACCTCCTGGATGGCGGCTTCGGTCGTCGAGGAGCCCGGCGGCGAGCATGAACGCTTCACCCGGCTGAACGCGCCAGGCGCGCTGGACCCGAATCATCTGGACGGCATCGGAGCCCTGCGCCTCGTGGCCCATCTCCCGATTCCGCAGGTCGGATCGCCGGGCGTGCTCAACCTGCTCGATGGCGAGTTCGAGATCACCATCCGGGCGACCGACTATCAGGCGAACGGCGGCCGGCTGGTGGTCTGGCTGATCCGCTACGTCCCCGAGGAGGACGTGTTCAAGAACTACTATGTCAACCTCGTCGCCAACAACTGGGCCAATACCGGCCTCGACCTCAACGACCAGCTGATCGAGGGCGAATGGGTCACCATCACCGTCAGCCTCAGCGATGATCCGGCCGACTGGACCTACGCCGGCGAGAACCACGTCCAGCAGGGCGACTGGGCCGACCGCTACCAGCCCTCGGGCCTGACCGGCACCCTCGGTCAGACCGACGCCACCCTGCATCTGGTGATCATCAACGACGAGCCGGATGAGTATCCGACCGGCTTCCTGGACATCGCCAACATCACGGTGCGCACCCAGACGCCGGCCACGCCCTACGCACCCGGCAACGACAACGCCAACCGTGAGTTTTTCCACGGACTCGAGGACCAGGATGCGACCGGCGTCCTCGCCGGCGACGGCGTCGTGGATCTGGGGAACGCCACCTTCAGCCTGGTGCCGGGGTCGGCGACCAACGGCACGGTGAGCCTCGATCCCGCGACGGGGGCCTTCATCTTCACGCCCAATGCTGATTACTACGGTCCGACCGATTTCGTCGGGCCCGCGACCTTCCGCTACACGGTCACCGACGGCGTCCACACCTCGGTCGAACGGACCGCCTACATCTTCATCGGCGGAATCAACGACGCGCCGACGGCCAGCGCCCTCGATCCGGCGCTGGAAATCGCGGCCGATGCGCCCTTCGCCTACGCCCTGCGCCGCGGGGCCGATGTCGACGTCCACGAGCGGCTGACCTATCACCTCGTCGAGGGCTCGGCGACCAACGGCGCGGTGACGATCGATCCGGACAACGGTCGGTATGTGTTTACGCCCGCTGCGGGCTATTCCGGCGAGGCCATCTTCTCCTACTATGTCAGTGACGGGCAGCTCGACAGCGCGCCGCGGACCGTCACCCTGACCGTCGTACCGCCCGGACAGCAGCCCGCGCGCCTCACCTACACCCAGGCCGTCGATCTCCTGATCGCCGGGGATTACCAGGCCTTCGTCAACAGCGTCATCCTGCTGGCCGAGGGCGGGCACGACAGCGCGGCGACCTTCTACGGCACCTGGCTGCGCTACGGCCAGAACGTGCCGATGGATACGACCCTCGCCGCCCACTACCTCGAGATGGCGCGGCACATTCCCGATGCGGCGCTCCTGCTCGCCGACATGTACACCGTCGGGGAAGGCGTCGACCGGGACTATGCCGAGGCCCGGGCGATCTACGAGACCCTGCCGGCCAACGCCACGGCCCTCTACCGGTTGGCCATCCTGCACGACCACGGCTTCGGCGGCCCGCTCGACGACGAAAAGGCGGTGGAGCTGTACCTGCAGGCCGCGAAACTCGGCAACGCCGAGGCCATGTACACCCTTGGCCGTCGCTACCTCAGCGGCGAGGGGGTGGCCGCCGATCCGGTCGACGCCTATTTCTGGCTGGGCGTGGGCCTGAGGCTGAACGGCGGCCCCGACACGCCCGCCTTCGACGATCTGCTGACCTTCAACATGCAGCAGGCGGCGGACATGGGGCTGTCGCCCGAACAGATCGCCGACCTCGACGCCGCCATCCAGGCCTGGTCGCCGGGGCAGGCTTCGCCTGTCAATGATGCGCCGGACGCCGGCGCCGCGCCGGACGGCGCAGTCGGACCCGCCGGCCAGCCGATCAGCGGAACCCTGCCGGAAGCCAGCGACGTGGACGGCGACGCCCTGTCCTACCTGCTGGTCCCGGGGTCGGCCCAGAACGGCACGGTGGTCATAGACCCAAAGACCGGCGAATGGGTCTTCACCCCGGCCGCCCGCTACGCCGGTCCGGCGGAGTTCCGCTATGTGGTGTCTGATGGACAGACCTCGAGCGGCGAGGTCAAGGTGTCCATCGTTGTCCAGGCCGTAACCGCCGCCCAGGCCGACGCCGTCGCCGTCGCCGAGACCCAGAGCCTGAGCGTGGCGGCCGGGGCGGGCCTGCTGTCGAACGACCTGATCTCCGACACCGGCGGCTCGCTGACGATCGGAGCGGTCGCCCGCGAGCCGGCCAACGTCCGCCAGGAGGTCGA
>JAAXIW010000122.1 GCA_012270135.1 Brevundimonas sp.
GCGGCCCCGGCTAAAAACGCGCAGGGCGGGGGTCTCGGCCCGGGGGGATGCGCTGTCCAGTTCGGCGCGGTCGATGGCGGCCATAAGCTCGGACGAGACGATCGAGCGGAACGGGCGCACCGGCAGGCCTGCGGCGTTGAGTATGCCCGCCGTCCAATGATTGCACAGATGGGCGATGGAGAACGTCTCACGGCTGGCGAAGAAGCGGGCGTCGTCCCCGGCGCGGGCGGCGGCGATGCGCGGCGCTCCCCCCGACAGATCCAGCGAGCGCTCGACTTGAGCGGCCATGGCCTCGAAGCCGGCGGGCGTGACGCGGAAGCTGCGCCTCCCGTCTTCAGCGAACAGGTCGGTCGGATCGCGCTGGGCCGGGTCGAGCATGATCACCGATGGATTGCCCGGTCGGAAAAAGGCCCGCGCCCCGTCCGGCAAGCGGCTCTCGATAGGACTCTGATCGACATAGAATCTGGCGTCGCCCCATCCGATCAGGATCCAGTCGCCCGCGGGCAGGGCGCGCACGGCCTCCGCCAGCGGCCCGCCGCGCGCTTCCAGCGCCGCGCGGGGCACGGCCAGATCGGTGTGAAAGCCGTTGTCGAGCAGGTGCAGGTTCACGCCCGGCGCCCCGGGCGCGGGCCGCCACAGGACCGGGTCGCCCGGCGCGGTCCAGGTCCACAGGGCGGCGGCCACGCCGAGGGCTGCGGCGGCAATCACTGCCCCGAGACCGGTGCGGGACTGTGTCCGCTTCATCGGGCCGGAAAGCTCCACGCGCCGCACACGGCTTCCGCCGGGGTCGCGGGCCCGATCGTCCGGGTTCGGAACAACATCAGTTCGATCCGACCGCGGCGCTGCATCAAGGCCGCGGCGCGAGCCGGTTCGCCGCCGCACAGGCTGGACGGCGGGATCGGCTGCCCGCTGACAGGGGCGACGACCTCGCGAAGTTCAATCTGGGCGTCGTCGGGGACATTCAGCCGGGCAGCGAAGGTCTGACCCGACGCGAAGGCGTCACGGCCCCGGGCGATACGCAGTGGACGGGTGTGGAGCGCCTCGTCGTCGCCGAAACGGATTTCGGCGTGGACCAGGGTTATCGATCCGGGCGGCGCGGCTCCGGCCTCATCAATGGCGGATTCCGCTCCCGGTTCCGCCCGCCCGGCCTCGTCGCGCCGGGAAGCAGCCCATGAGGCTGTCTGGCGGTCGACCGCTGATCGGACGCTCGCGAACGCTCCAGCGGCGCGCGGCGGCAGTTCACCTGCCCAGTCGGCGAGGCGGCCCGCAGCCGGCGCGGCCCCGGTCCGCACCGCCTCCCAGGCGGCCACAGCATGCTTCTGTTCGATGGCCAGCAGGAACAGCACCATGCAGACGAAGGCCAGCGCGCCGGCGAGGCGCTTCATGGCGGTCTGCGGATGGGCCGTCGCGGTGGTCATGGCGCAACCCTAGCGAGGGTCGCGGGCGAGGTGAACGACTATCGCCCGACAGGGGCGCCAGCATCGTCTAGAGCCTGCGCGGGCGGCATCGCCCACTCCCCCCGCCAGGCGTAGGAGAGCTGTACGCAGTGACGGTAGGCCCCGTCCGACCAGCGACCGACGGCGTGCAGGGTCAGGGGGCGGGCCATGCGGACCCGTCCCGCCACCAGCCAGACCTCGTCCGAACCGGGGCAGAGGGCGCGCGACAGGCCGCGTCCGTCCCCCTCGGGAGCGATGTGGTAGATGGCGCTCTCGGTGGAGCCGGCCGGCAAGACGCGGCGCACGGCGTCGGGCCCGCCGCGTCGGATATCGGCCGAACCGCGCTGGGAGGTGGAGATGATCCGCCGTACGCTGATGGCGCCGAACAGACCGCGATCAGCCTCCAGCGTCACGCCTCGGGTCAGGGCCTGAGTGACCCTGTCGGCGGCGTCGTAGGCCAGGTAGCGCGTCTCGGCCGCGGCTGGTCCGGCGATCGCGATCAGGGCCAAGGTGGTCGTGAGGATACGGCGCATGCTGCGTTGATCCTTGAAGGATGCGGCGAAACGGCGGCGCCCCTAACTGGTTCGGGGCGCCGCTGCTCCCCTAGTCGAGGGTGCGCTTGATCTCTTCGACCGTGAAGCACTCGATGTAGTCGCCGGCCTTGATGTCCTGGAAGCCCTGGAAATGCATGCCGCACTCCTGCCCGGACGGGACCTCGTTGACCTCGTCCTTGAAGCGCTTGAGCGTGGTGAGGGTGCCCAGTTCCAGCACCACCACGTCGTCGCGGATGATGCGGACCTTGGCGCCCTTGCGCACCACGCCCTCGGTGACCCGGCAACCGGCGATCTTGCCGGTCTTGGAGATGTCGAACACCTGCAGCACTTGGGCATTGCCGAGGAAGGTTTCCCGCTGCAGCGGCGCCAGCATGCCCGAGAGCACGCCCTTCATGTCGTCGAGCAGGTCGTAGATGATCGAATAGTAGCGGATTTCGACGCCTTCGCGTTCGGCGAGGTCGCGGGCCTGTTTCGACGCGCGGACATTGAAGCCGAGGATCGGCGCCCCGGCCGACTTGGCCAGTTGCACATCGCTCTCGGTGATGCCGCCGGCGCCCGACATGACGGTGCGCGCGCGGACCTCCTCGTTGCCCATCTTGTCCAGCGATCCGACGATGGCCTCGGCCGAACCCTGCACGTCGGCCTTGATGACCACGGGCAGTTCCGAGACCTTCTTGGACTGCAGCTTCGACATCATGTCGACCAGCGAGACCTGGTTGACGCCGCCGGTGGCCTTCTCGCGCTTCACGCGGGCGCGATACTCGGTCAGCTCACGGGCGCGGGCCTCGCTCTCGACCACGGCGAAAGGCTCGCCGGGGCTGGGGGCCTCGTCGAGGCCGAGGATCTCGACCGGAACCGAGGGACCGGCCTCGCTCAGCTGGGCGTTTCGCTCGTCGAGCAGGGCGCGAACCTTGCCCCAGGCCGAGCCCGCCACGACGATGTCGGCGCGCTTCAGCGTGCCGCGCTTGACCAGGACGGTGGCGACCGGGCCGCGGCCCTTGTCCAGCTTGGCCTCGATGACCACGCCTTCCGAGGTCCGTTCCGGATCGGCCTTCAGGTCCATCATCTCGGCCTGCACGAGGATGGCCTCGATCAGGCCGTCCAGGTTGGTGCGGTTCTTGGCCGAGACCTCGACGATCTGGGTGTCGCCACCCAGGCTCTCCGCGATGACCTCGTGCTGCAGCAGCTCGTTGACGACCTTCTGCGAATTGGCGTCCGGCTTGTCGATCTTGTTGACCGCCACAATGAGCGGCGCATTCGCCGCCTTGGCGTGCTGGATGGCCTCGATGGTCTGGGGCATGACACCGTCGTCGGCGGCCACGACCAGCACCACGATATCGGTGACGTTGGCGCCGCGCGCCCGCATCGCCGAGAAGGCCGCGTGGCCCGGCGTGTCGAGGAAGGTGACGCGCGCGTCGTTGGGCAGGCGAACCTGATAGGCGCCAATGTGCTGGGTGATGCCGCCGGCCTCGCCCGAGGCGACGTCGGTCGTGCGCAGGGCGTCCAGCAGCGAGGTCTTGCCGTGGTCGACGTGGCCCATGCTGGCCACGACCGGCGCCCGGGGCGTGGTCGCCGCGTTGTCGCCGGCGTCGGCCAGG